>NZ_AAWS01000036.1 GCF_000169175.1 Microscilla marina ATCC 23134 | reverse complement strand
GGAAACACAAGTTAAGTTGCAAGAAATATTAAACATACCAATACTTGCGACCTACTATGAAAAGCAATTAAAAATGAAACAAAACACTGTACAAATTATTAACACAAATCAATACAAACTACCTGACTATACACCTTCTACTGAAAGTAAAAGTATATTGCTTTCACAAAAAACATTTCAGGTAACCCCAGAGGAATATAACTCTTATAAACAAGTAATATAAAATGGACAAGAGAATATAAGTTTTGCCTTGCTCGCGTTAAAAACAGAACAGTTTGCCACTTTTGAAAAAAATTTTGCTGAAGGTAGCAAGTCTAGTTTAATCACAAACCTTGAGTTTAAAGTAAATACAATACAAAAACAACTCAGTGTACTGGCAACTTTTATGTTTGAGCAAGAAAAAAAAACTTTTATCAAAATACAAGTAAGTTGCCATTTCGGGGTAGCTAACGAATCTTGGGATAACTTATGCAATGAAGCTAAAATAACCTTTTCAAAAGAGTTTCTAGCTCATTTAGCTATGCTAACAGTCGGCTCAACAAGAGGCGTTTTACACGCAAAAACTGAAAATACTAAGCTTAACCAATTTCTTTTACCTACCATTAATGTTACCTCTTTAGTGAAGAATGATATCGAGTTTTCACTCAAGTAGTTACTATCTTTCCCTCCTCATCAAAGGCAATACCCTGCCTGGTGGATAAGTGCCTGCTACTTGCCCAATAGTAACAAAGCCCATTTTGGCATAAAAAGGCTCCGCATAAGGGTCGGCTTCTACAATAATGTCTTTGGGCTGAACGGCTACCCGTGCCAAGGCTTCGGTAAGCAATGTTTTGCCGTATCCCTTGCCAATATATGCCGGATCAAGCCATAGGTGCAGCACCTCGTAGTTTTCTGGAGTTTCGCATAAAGCACAAAAGCCTATGATTTCGCTGTCCAATACTGCCTTGAAGATAATACTCTCCACCAAGTCATTGGGACTTATAGTTAAGGCTTCGTGCCATTGTGCTATCCAAGCATCGGGGTAGCCCCAGTGTTTTTTCGAGGCTATGCTTATTTTGTTAAGCTTGGGTATATCATCTATGTTGGCTTTGATGATTTGTACAGTCATTTGTCTTGTTTTTGGATAACCTACTATTCTGCGAAATTTTGTTAAAAAACGGTATATTTCTTGTCTTAGTGTAGTTCAGTAAAAACGAAAAAACATTTGCATAGCTGAATGTTATAGTAATCCTTTCCAGAACGCTCCTCAGAAGTTTATAAATTCCGATTTCATCTCAGACCAGGCTGTTTTTCTAACTTTAAGTAATATTTTTTGAAACAACATATTTAATAGACTATGGTTCTATATCAATCTGAGTATAAATCAATCGAATATAAGGCAGACGATACAATGATTATTATCCGTTGGCAACCTTCTACGGCTGGTCTCGATGAAGAAACGCTTAAGTCAGAAATTAAAAAATCTTTAGATTTTATTTTAGTACACAAACCACAAAGAATTTTAATTGACAGTTCTAACTTTAACTTTGTTATAGC
This sequence comes from Microscilla marina ATCC 23134, assembly GCF_000169175.1. Taxonomy (NCBI): domain Bacteria; kingdom Pseudomonadati; phylum Bacteroidota; class Cytophagia; order Cytophagales; family Microscillaceae; genus Microscilla; species Microscilla marina. Next base: position 97,628 of record NZ_AAWS01000036.1, on the reverse strand, counting down.
TCCTGAGTTACAAGAATGGTTTGATAATGAGGTTTTTATCATTTACCCCAAAGCCAATGTCAAACGAAAAGCTTTTCTGGTAACCTCCGATATCTTTGCTCAGGTATCGCTCCAACAACATATAAATGATGCAAAACACCAAACTTTTGAGTCCGCTTTTTTTGATTCTGAAGAACAAGCAATGAGTTGGCTCAAACAGGAAGTGTAGTATATGTTTCGTGAATTACTGGAAAACAGGCTGTTTGATGCTTAATACATTTGTTTATCCTCCTTTCACTTAAGTCTAAGCATTTCCGCTGAGTTTATAGGGTTTAGTAAAAGACTTCAAAAGCATCAACAATACAACCTTATATCATTCAAAGCTGTCCGCCTGAATCGCCCAATTGTATTTTTATAACTAAAAACTATCTGCTCCGCTAACATTTCTCTGCTTTTATTGTTTACTTGAGAAGAATAAAAACAAAATTGAAACAGACTCTTAAACTGAAAAACAATTATGTCATTATTACTTCAAAAAGCCCCTAAATTTACTGCCCCTGCCTTGGTAAACGGTGAAATTGTTCAAAATTTTTCACTGGAGCAATACCTTGGCAAACAATACGTTGTGTTGTTTTTTTATCCTAAAGATTTTTCGGGAGTATGCCCTACCGAAATGTGGGCTTTGGAAGAAAGCCTGTCTGCTTTTGCCGAAAAAGAGGCCGCAGTAGTGGCTTGCTCTACCGACACCGAAGAAGTGCACCAGGCTTGGGTAAATACGCCTCGTGACAAAAACGGAATTGAAGGGGTTACCTTCCCGATAATAGCCGATACCGCCAAAACCATTGCCTCTAACTTTGGGGTGTTGGCTGGCTATGGCGATCTCGACGACGAAGGCAACGCTACTTTTGTGGGCGCACCCATTGCTTTGCGTGGTACTTACATCATCAACAAAGAGGGTACGGTCATGCACGAGTCACACAACTTTTTCACGATTGCCCGTAACATACCAAGCGTACTACGCGAGCTGGATGCTTTGCGCAACTTTGAGGTAAACGGCGAAATTTGCCTTGCCAACTGGAAAGCTGAAATGGCTGTTTAACCATTTGGTCAAGTATATCAAACATCGGATAGGTGGCGTTGCTTGCTTATTCGATGTTTTTATTTTATTCCTCCTCTTTCTTTTTCCTTACCTTTCTCTTTTTGAGCACCTCAAAACAGCTACCCAAATTTGAAACCCCAAACTTAAGTGACATATTTGCAAGTTGATACACAAATTCACCTCTTAGGTACGTTGGACTTTTCGAATTTATGTTATTTTTATACAATTTAGGGATACGTTTTTACTCGTTTGCCGTTTGGGTCGCTTCTTTTTTTAACCCCAAGGCAAAGCTTTGGCTTGAAGGCAGAAAAAACCTTTTTGCACGATTAAATACCGCTTTTCAGGGCAATACTGATCCGGTGATATGGTTTCACACCTCATCATTGGGCGAGTTTGAGCAAGGACGCCCCGTAATAGAACACATCAAGGCAAACCACCCTGAACTCAAGATTCTCATTACTTTTTTTTCACCTTCAGGCTATGAAATACGGCACGATTATGACCAAGCCGACTATGTGTTTTACCTGCCCCTGGACACCCGCCGCAACGCTCAGAAATTTTTGAGCATTGTACGCCCCCAAGCAGTCTTTTTTGTCAAATATGAGTTTTGGTATCACTTCTTAAACGAGACCCAAAAAACCAATGTACCCATGCTCTTGTTTTCGTCTATTTTCAGAGAGCAACAGTTTTTCTTTAAATCTTACGGGCGTTTTTTTCGCAAAGTACTTCGCAACTATACCCACATTTTTGTGCAAAACCAGGCATCAGTAGATTTGCTCCAAAGCATTCAAGTACAAAGTGTAAGCATTGCCGGCGATACTCGTTTTGACCGGGTAAAAGCCATTGCCGATCAACAAGAGCAATTCCCCGTTGTGGAAACTTTTGTGAATACGCAACTCACTTTGGTAGTAGGTAGCAGTTGGTGGCGCGATTTGGTGGTATTAATCCCCTTTCTAAACGATTTTGGGGCTCCACTCAAAACCATTATTGCTCCACACGAAATCAACGATCAGGAAATAGAACGTTTGCAGGATACGCTTAATAAAAAAAGTGTCAGGTATACCCACTTTCAGGATAAACCACTGGATGACGAAGCCGTACAACAAGCACTTCGTGAAAGCGATGTACTCATACTGGATACTATAGGCATGCTTGCCGGGCTGTATCAATATGCTGATTTTGCCTACATTGGAGGGGCTTTTGGCGAAGGATTGCACAATACTCTAGAGCCTGCGGTATTTGATACCCCAGTGCTTTTTGGCAAAGAATACGACAAATATCAGGAAGCAATTGATATGGTAAACTTGAGGGGGGCTTTTTCAATTAACAATACTGAGGAGCTTAGTCAAGTAATGAATGACTTGTATTTTGACGAAGAAAAACGAGCCAAAGCAGCCAAGGTGTGCACCGAGTATGTACTAGCAAACCTGGGTAGCTCCGATAAGATATATCAATATTTTGTAGAGAATATTTATAAGAAATAGCTTTTTAGCCAATAGTCAACGGTCAGCTGAATACCGTGGGCTATCGTCTAACTAAAAAACAAAAAAATATGCCGAATGGACTTGTCATGCGATCAACTGGATCGTGGTATGATGTACGCTCAGAATCAGGAGAGATTATCAAGTGCCGCCTCAGAGGTAAGTTTAAAATAAAAGGACTCAAGGTGAGCAACCCGCTGGCGGTGGGCGACTGGGTGGTGTATGAAATGGAAGATGCTGGCGAAGGTACAGGGGTGATTACCAAAATAGAGACCAGAGAAAACTACATTATTCGCCAATCGGTACACAAAACTGGGCACGGACACATTATAGCCGCCAACCTCGATCAGGCGATCTTGATTGCTACGTTGGCTTACCCTAAAACTTCGCTGGGTTTTATAGACCGTTTTTTGGTCAGTGCAGAATCATTCCGTATTCCTACCAAAATAATTTTCAATAAGGTAGATTTACTCGACGAAGCGATGTTAGAAGAATACGCCTATCTCAAGGCGGTATATGAGCCTTTGGGCTACGAGTGTTTTTTGACCTCGGCAACCGAGGGGCAGGGAATGGAAGAGTTTAAGAGCTTGTTGCACAACCAAAAATCGCTGCTTTCGGGGCATTCGGGTGTGGGCAAGTCTACCTTGGTCAATGCCATTGCGCCTGAGCTGGACATTAGGACTTCTGAGATTTCTGACTTTTCGCACAAAGGCGTACATACCACTACTTTTGCCGAAATGCACGAAATTTTTCCCGATAGTTTTATCATCGACACGCCAGGCATCCGCGAATTAGGTTTGCTCAATATTAAACCTCAGGAATTGGGGCATTACTTTCCCGAAATGAGGGCGTTGTTGAATGAATGTAAGTTTAATGATTGTATCCATGTAAACGAACCTCAGTGTGCAGTAATGGCAGCAGTAGAAGAGGGCTTGATTGCCCCCGATCGTTACGAAAGCTACTTGAGCATGCTTGCCAATAATGACAATAGGCGGTAGGGTTTTAATTACGAATTAGCCCAGGGAGCTCTGCTTTAGCTAATTACGAATGGTTCAATTACGAATGAGCGCGAAGCGACGCTGAAACTGCGGGTTACCAATTCCTCACTAATTCGCAAATATGATAATTTAAGGCTAAAGGCTCATCATAGTTCAAGAAAAAGCTAAAAGCTCCCTACAAACAGTTAAACAAAAGCTAAAGGCTAAAACTACACAGAGAACAAAAAGGCTAAGGGCTCCCTACAAACAGTCAAACAAAAGCTAAAGGCTAATGGCTCCAGAAAAAGAAAAAACTACCCATGAAAAAAATTCTCTTTATTTATCCCTATCCTGCTGGAGTAGCTCCCTCGCAACGCTTTAGGTTTGAACAATATATAGACGATTTACCAAAAGAAGAGTTTACCATTCGCAAGGCAGCTTTTATGGATGCCAAAACCTGGGCTATTTTGTACAAATCAGGCAACTATTTCCGCAAGGCTTGGGGCATTTTGTGGGGGTTTGTCAAACGTTGGGCATTGATGTTTACTTTGGGTAAGTACCACTTTGTATTTATTCACCGCGAAGCGGCTCCCATAGGCTACCCATTGTTTGAGTGGATCATAGCCAAGGTTTGGCGCAAGAAAATTATTTATGATTTTGACGATGCAATATGGTTGCCCAACACTTCGGTTCAAAATGCATTGGTAGCGAAAATCAAATTTCATCAAAAAACTGCCCTTATATGCCAATGGGCGCACAAGGTAAGCGTGGGCAACGAGTATCTGGGTAACTATGCCCGCCAGTTTAACCCCCATGTAGTATACAACCCTACTACTATCGACACGCAACACTTGCACAACCACACTAAAGATCAAACCCAAGAAACATTGGTAATAGGCTGGACAGGTAGTCACTCTACTTTGCCTTACCTGAAGGGGCTCGAACCCATTATTCGCGACTTAGAAACCCGCTACGAATTTGAGTTTTGGGTAATTGCCAACCAAGCACCTATGCTTAATCTAAAATCATTGGTATACGTACCCTGGAACAAGGCAACCGAAATAGATGATTTGCTTCATTTTAATATTGGGGTGATGCCACTCACCAACGACCAGTGGGCAAAGGGGAAGTGTGGTTTTAAGGCATTGCAATATATGGCGTTGGGTGTTCCCCCACTGGTAAGCCCTGTAGGAGTAAATACACGTATTGTACAAGATGGAGTTAATGGTTTTGTTTGCGATTCGCCCCAAGAATGGCAAGAAGCCTTGGAAAAACTATTGAAATCGAGCGAGCTACGGACTATGCTGGGGCAAGCTGCCCGCCATCATGTAGAGCAACACTATTCGGTCAAATCTAATCAAAATAACTTCCGGTTGTTCTTTAGCTTGTAGCGCAACACATACAACGAAGCAAGGTAAAAAGGCATAAAGGGGATTTTGTAGCGTACTACTGTACCAAAATTGTTGGACGAAATAGCCGAAGCAAAAGCAAGCACTACCGTAAAAACCAACGAAAATATCAATACTGGGTTTGCCACAAAAGCAGCAATAAGACGCCCTGGGTTCACCGAAAGTAATACCTTAAGGGTGAGCAACAAGAAAAAGAAAGACTCAAATGCTGACAATAACATAAAAGGGTTGCGGGCTTCCCACAAGTAAGGACGAAACAAAGCCAGCCAAACCGCTTGCGGAAACTTAGTCAACATACTGCCTATAGTACCATCTAGCTCACCCAGACTATAGCCTGAACCTCCTTGTTGTTCCGATACATACTCCAACCACTCTGAATTAATTTTAGTATTTTTTGCTACTTGGTCTATACTATATTGACTTTGCTCGCCAGTTATTTGGGTAACCGCCAAAAAACCCGCAGGAATGGCTATACTTAGTAATATGGGTAACATAATAATACGTAAAGGACGAGATTTGATGTGGTTACGGTATTGCAAAAACAACCACAGCAAAGCCGAAGGCAAAAATATGAGTAACACGTATTGTTTAATGGCATTGCTTACCCAAGCACCCAACAACAGTAATAAAATATTTTGGAGCATTTTTCGGCGCAAAATAATACCAAAATAAAAACCGTAAAACATCCAACCTAACGCCCCTATAGTAATGGTGTCTTTGAGCAAACCAGACCCCCAAAAAATAACCGAAGGTATAAAGAATATGGCTACAGTAAGTGGTCTGAGCAATTGAGGAAACAAATGGTACCACACCCGAAACATGCACCATATACCAGTAAAACTGACAATGGCAAAAAACACGGCGTTGATGGTGTAGGTATGAAAAGAGAAAATATCGCAAAAGGCAGATATGCGCAGTACCGCAAACGAGTGGGGATCTATGTAATAATAAATACGGTTGACATATTGAAATAACTCAGGAGAGTTGTCCCCCGCTTTGGTAAAAAACATGAGACGCAAGCCCATAGAGGGTGAGTCAATCAAGGTACGCCATATAATACCACCATCGCTAAAAAACAGGTTGGTATCGCCCCCGTAGTAGGTATTATAAATGATGCCCAAGGCAATAGCACCAAAAATTTTCAACCATATTCCCCACATAAAATACCCCCTGATGTTTCTATCTTTGATACTACTTTTGATGCCCAAAGTAATCAATAGAATAAAACTCAAGTAGATAGGTGTCAATAATAGGTCTTGAATACTTAAACTCCCCAATTGCCTTTTATTTTTGTTGATTTGTATATAAAACGTAATTTACTAATTTATTTTCAGGCAATCATCGCAGTTTTTTAACTTTGTCAATTGCCAGAACAGGAAGTAGGTCGTTTCTCTTTGCAAATGCTTCCCGGTTTTTCTACTTATCTATTTAAGGAATAGTACCAAAATAAATTTACATTTTTAACGTCATCTTTCGCTGACAGAATTCGTTAAAAAAAACTTGCCGTAGCGCTGCTATGCCGCTGTCCCGCAGGGCTGGCTCAACATCCACTGGATATTGCCCTGCCTCTCCTGCCAACAAAATATTTTGACGTTACTATAGAACTTTATTTTTACACCATCCCTAAGAGTTGGTGTACTAGTGCACTGGAAACTAAATTCCTACCACATTAGCTTCGCAGAGCTCGCCACAGCAGAGCTGCCCCGATGAAATGAATCGGGATTTAGAAATAGGCTCGGTTATTCGGAGTCTTTAGCTCGCTGACGCACTTCAAAAAGTTTGCGTAGCTCCGGTTCCGATATACATCGGAATTGTAAACTAACTCTGCGCACTTTTTGAAGTGCGTCAGCAAACAAAATACCCTCGAATAAATAGCGCATTTATTTAATCCCCAGTGCACTAGTGTAAAATAAAAAACTTATTGATTAAGCATTTTCTGGTAGATAGGTGAAGGTTCATCGGTGAGGGAAAAATGATTAAGCATTTTATCCAACTGCTTTTTCCTTTTATGTTTTAATAATTGATACAATACAGGTATTTTGTAGTCATTGATAAATGTAGATATTTTGTGCTTGATGCTACCAAATTCATGATAGTCTATGGAAGATTTAAAATTTTTTATTGAGATAAACGAAGGATATTGTACTCTCAACGACTCAAAGAAACCTTTTGCATAATAATGCTCCCAAGAATCTGCTGTTACTTCGATAGGTCTAATATTTTCTTTTAAATTTAAAGCAGCTGTTCTTCCAATAACATATGCAGCAGCAGTAATCGTTTGTTTTGGATCTATTGGATAATAAAGTCCACTATTAGACAGTTTTCTCTCACCAATTGTACTAAACTTAGCAGGAGCAAATGAAGCATAATAAAGCAGGATAATCTCACTTGGTTTTATTTCATTCTCTATCTCCAACAACAAATCAGTTATTGTTTCAGGCAATAAGACATCATCTTCAATAATAAATGCAGCTTTATCTCCTGTTGCCAAAAACTCCTCATAAGCATTTAAATGAGATAAGGCACAACCAATAGCTCCATTACTCAACCACCACCTATATTTATCTACTTGTTCCATGTTACAGTTCTCTTCGATCTCTTTTTCTGTAAGTAAAGAACCATCAACTGCATCAATAATTTTATAATCTAATTTTCTTCCCGCAACATGCTGTCGTATATAGGCATACCTATTTTTTGCTCTTTTTAAACTAACTACAAACGTTTTCATTATTGTATTGTATACAAATTTAGATTATCAGATATTTTGTCTTTTGAATACCCACAGGAACTTAGCAATTCGTCAATATCACTCTCACTTTGCTTCATGCCTTTCAATGCATCTGGATGTATTTCAATCAATATATACTGGAGAAGTTGCCTTTTCAGCATTTCTGAAGCTCCTTTTAACGCTTCATATTCAAATCCTTCTATATCTATTTTAATTAACTTGATGGTATCAGAAATCACAGGTAATAAACTATCCAATATCACAATCTTTGAATTCTGAGTTCCATAAATTTTTTTTCTCAGCCACCCAAAAGATATTTTAAAATTAAATTTTGGAGAAAAACTTGAAGCCCCGGAATTAACTGATGGATATAGTTGAAGTACCAGTTCTTGTTTTTCTGCACCTACCCCGTAGGGCAATAAATGTACATTAGTCAAATTATTTAATAACACATTTTTTGTGATTATACCCCATAACCTTGCTTGAGGTTCAATAGCGTATACTTTACCAGAACTGCCGCACTTTTCACCTCCCAAAATAGCAAAATACCCTTCGTTAGATCCTAGGTCAATAAAGGTATCTCCATCTTCTAGTATTTCTGCAATAACCTTACTCATTTCAGGTTCATACATTTGCTGTTTTTGAAGCCTTAGACCTAAATCAGAAATGGGGTCTATATAGTAAGACCTTTGATCAGCAAGTGTAAATGTTCTTCTTTTAATCCGAAAAAAATACTTCAACAATAAGGCGAGCTCTATTGGTCTTAATTTTCTACCAATAAACTCTAAGAACTTTATATTCATTTTCTTTTTTACTAAGTTAGAATATGTTTAAAAATAAGACTTCATTAATGTTCAAATCGATTCAGGAAAATTTGGTGATTTGCCTATAAAACCCAAACTTCGGCACTACCTGTGTTTTTTTCATAGTCTTTTAAATGCCTTCTGAATAAATTTAATCAAGCAAATGATCTTTCATTGACTCACCTCTACTTTACGGGAATAAACTCTTTAGCTGATGAAGGTTTAGATTGAATTAGTAAATGCTTTATTTTGAAAACATTAGTAAGTAAACAAAGACCTACTTGAGTCTAAAGTAAGTCAGCTCTGCTTGTTGTTCTTGGGTCAAAATTTAATTTTTAGATGTCATACTAAACTATATGAACATTAAAAATTAAAAAAGGCTTTTTTATAGGCATTAGGCTCATATTTGTTTGCATAAATGACTAAAGTCGAGCTTACTTATTTAACACAAAAAACTATTCATTATTTAAACAAGTTATTATGCTCAACTTACCAAGTTAAATAAATAATTATTTTTTATATCTCATAATAAAATAAATATGACCAATAGTCAATAGAGGGTAAGGGTACTAATGCTATTTATATAAAAAATCGAGAAAACGTAATTTACTAATTTATTTTCAGGCAATCATTGCAGTTTTTTTAACTTTGTCAATTATAAGTAGCTACAAGTATGTTTAAGTTGCTGGCAATAAGATAATTATACTATAAGAGCATCCTAAACGTTTCACAAAAAAAATTACTACTTTCGCCACAATAGATAAGAATACCCCAAAAGGTAATATTGATTGTGTTTATCCTAAAGTATAGTTTTGCCTGAATAAGTACTAAGACAGAGTTAAAATATAACTCACTGCTTGCTGCTACTTACTTAGTGATCTTTCATAAATAATTTGAGCCATTAAAGTGTATCTATTGCCCTCATTCTTCTCAAAAAAAAAGTTTCATATCTTTGGCTATGCACCGTTTTTTTTGAATCGTCTGAGAACAATATATTTTCTTGAATTGGCACATCTTATTTTTTCCAGATCACTTAAACTAAAAAATGGTTGACTTGCTAATTTTTAACATTCATTGAGATACTTTCTGGAACTTGCCTATAGTGGCACCCAATACCATGGTTGGCAAATTCAAAAAAACGCCCATTCGGTGCAAGCCGAAATTCAAAATGCTCTAAGTGTTTTGTTAAGGCAACCCACCGATATTTTAGGCAGTGGGCGCACCGATGCCGGAGTACATGCCATTCAGCAATATGCCCATTTCGACACCGAACAAACGCTTGATGGAGAGGTTTTCGCCAAGAAAATGAACGGTATACTACCTGAAGACATTTCTATCAAACGAGTGATCAATGTACACGAAGAAGCACACACCCGTTTTGACGCTACGCAAAGGCATTATATGTACCGCATCAATCAAGAAAAAACACCTTTTCTGAGAGGGGTAAGCTATTACAATTTCCACCGATTTGATATAGACTTGATGAACAAAGCTGCCCAAATCATGTTAAAGCATGAAGACTTTCAGTGCTTTAGCAAAGTGCACACAGATGTAAACCACTATCTTTGCAATATTCAGCAAGCTTATTGGCAAAAAGAAACTTCCTACAACGTAAATTTGTTAGTGTTTTATATTCAGGCAAACCGCTTTTTGCGAGGAATGGTGAGGGCAATTACAGGTACTATGCTCAATGTAGGTTCGGGCAAAATAACGCTTGAAGAGTTTGAACAAATTATATTAAACAAAGACCGCAAACAGGCAGGTTGGTCGGTACCGGCTCAAGGGCTGTTTTTGGCAAAAGTAGAGTACCCTTATATTTAAATTAATTGCTCCCGGTTTTTGGCAATTCATAAAAACAATTGGAGAATACAAACTCGCGAAAAACGGAATTTCGGGCATAGCTCTCAACAATTTAACCATTGAATAAATAAAATGGCAGACAAAGAAAAAGCAGAGTCAAAAAAAATATTGGATTGGAAAACATTCAGACGACTTTTTGATTTTATTGGGGCTTATAAAAAATATTTTTACTTATTAATCTTCCTTACTGTACTCACGGCAGTATTTGGTCCATCCCGACCATTGCTCATTCAGTTTGCGGTAGACAACTACATAGTAACAGGTGACTACCCCGGCTTGGTGAACATTTCTATACTCATGGTAGTCATTCTTACTTTTGAGGCATTTTTAATGTACGCCCACACTTACCTGTCTAACTGGCTTGGACAAACCGTCATCAAAGACATCAGGGTGCAACTTTACCAACATATTTTACGCTTGCGCTTAAAGTTTTATGACAATACCCCCATTGGGCGTTTGGTTACCCGCAACGTATCAGATATTGAAACACTTTCTAATGTATTCTCGCAGGGCATTGCCTCACTACTTGCCGATGTACTACTCATTTTTGCTATTTTAGGTGTAATGTTTTACACCCACTGGCAACTTACTTTGGTAAGTTTGTCTTTGTTACCTTTATTACTATTGAGTACCTATATTTTCAAAGAAAAAATTAAAGTGGCCTTTGACCAGGTACGCGCGGCAGTGTCTAACCTCAACTCGTTTGTACAAGAGCATATCACGGGTATGAGTGTGGTACAAATATTTGGCAGTGAAGCCAATGAAAGTAAAAAGTTTAAAGAAATTAACCGCGAACACCGCAAAGCCCACCTCAAGTCGGTGTTGTACTATAGTATTTACTTTCCAGTGGCAGAAATCATCTCGGCAGGAGGCACTGGGTTGTTGGTTTGGTATGGAGCGCGTGGGGTACTGCACGAAGAGGTTTCGTTGGGAGTTTTGATTGCCTTTATCATGTACATCAACTTGTTTTTCCGACCTATACGTATGCTTGCCGACCGTTTCAATACTTTGCAAATGGGCATTGTAAGTATGCACCGTATTTTGACCTTGCTCGATGACAAAGACCACATTCCTAATGAAGGCGATTATGCCCCTGAGCATATCAAAGGAGATATTAGCTTCGACAAGGTGTGGTTTGCTTACAAAGACGAAGACTATGTATTGAAAAACATTTCGTTTGAGGTAAAAGAAGGGGAAACCGTGGCTTTGGTGGGTGCTACAGGTGCGGGTAAATCTTCTATTATCAACTTGTTGAGTCGTTTTTACGAAATCAACAAGGGCACTATTTTGCTTGATGGTCACGATGTAAACGACTATGACCTGGCACATTTGCGCACCAAAATTGGCGTAGTGTTGCAAGACGTATTCTTGTTTTCTAACTCTATCAAAGAAAATATTGTGCTGGGCAACACCCATATTACCCGCGACCAACTCCTGACTTCTGCTGAGTTAGTGGGCGCACGCAGGTTTATTGAGAAGCTTCCCGAAGGGTTTGAATATAATGTAATGGAGCGAGGCTCTACGCTTTCGGTAGGACAACGTCAACTTATTTCTTTTGTAAGGGCTATGGTGTACGACCCTAAAATTATTGTATTAGACGAGGCTACATCGTCGGTTGACACTGAAACCGAAGAGTTGATTCAAAGTGCGATCGAAAAACTTATGAAGGGGCGTACCTCTATAGTAATTGCCCACCGATTGTCGACCATTCAAAAGGCCGATAAAATTATTGTGTTAGACAAAGGCGAAATAAAAGAACAAGGCACGCATACCGAACTACTGGCAAAAAATGGCTGGTACGCCCAATTGCACAAAATGCAATATAAAGAGGTGGCAGAATAGTATTTAAGTGGCTTTATGGTTTACCAGGTAATTCTAAAACAAGGTAGGCTCGCCGCCAGGAAAGAGTCGCTATCAGGCAAGGCTTATGACTAAATAAAGTAAAAAAAATTCTCCTTGGTGTTAACCTTTTATTATATTGGACAATAAACAATTGTACCTAAACCTATTAAATATTAACACCCAAATGAAGTTAATCAGAAAATTTACATTATCACTGGCATTCATTGCTGGAACTATACTATTTACCTCTTGTGGTGGTGGTAGCAAAGCTACTGACGAAAACACCGATAATACAGAAAATGCGGACGTAAAAGAAGAGGAGTGGAATATACCACTTATTTCAGATTCAGATTTGCGCAAAGCAAAAAAATATGAATCAATAGAAGAAGCTTTGGCAGAGCCTGACAAAGTATATTACTTGAGCTTGCGCGAAAAAAAGCTATCTGCATTGCCTGAAGAACTCTTTAAACTCAAGCACTTGCAAAGACTTGATTTGGCTTTTAACCGCGACATGACTAGCCTTGACCCTCGCATTGGCAAACTAAAAAACCTACAATACATTTCGCTGCATAGTTGCAAGCTTACCTCATTGCCTAAAGAGATAGGTTCATTGCCTAACCTTGAAACTTTGGTGGTAGAAAGCAATAAGTTGGGATCTATACCTGCCGAAATTGGTCAATTACCTAAGATCAAGGAGTTGAAACTGAGCTACAATGAGTTATCGGCAGTGCCAGAAGAAATTTATAACCTGGCCAGTTTAGAAAACTTGTACTTGCACCGCAACGATATTACCAACTTGTCGGACAAAGTGGGACAGTTGACTAACTTGAAAAATCTTACTTTGGCGAGCAATCAGATTTCGAGCGTGCCCGCAAGCATCAAAAACCTGAAAAACTTGCGCTACCTTACCCTAAGCGATAACAAACTGACTGCTTTGCCAGAAGAATTGGGTGAATTAAACAAGTTAAGCATGTTGTATTTGGGTAAAAATACCGGATTGCAAAAACTACCAGAAAGTACTCCCAAATTAGAGAAATTGTATGACCTGCAATTGAACGGATGTACTAATCTTGATCTTGAAGATACTTTCAACAAACTGGCAAACTTGCCTAAGCTGCAAAAAATATGGATGCAAAAGCTAGGCAAGCCACTAAAGCTGCCTAAAAATGTAAAGAACCTGGCAAGTGTAAAAGCATTGTTTTTAGATAACAACGAGTATGAGCAAGGCGAATTAAGCCGTACTTTTGATTTAATTTCGGCTATGCCCGCCCTAAGAACGTTGAACATCTCGAACAGCAAAATCACCAAAATACCAGGCAATGTATCGAAACTTAAAAACCTGGAGTATTTCTACATGTATGGCAACGACCTTACTGCTTTGCCCGCCGCTATTGGGCAATTGACCAAGTTGAAGTCTTTGTCGGTATCGTCTAACAAAAACTTCAAAACATTGCCTCCTACTATAGGTGCTTTACGCAACCTTGATCGTCTGGAGTTGAGCTACACCGCCATTACCAATTTGCCAGCTGCTATCAATGGTATGAAGCAATTGAAGTTTATCAAAATAAGAAAAACCAACATGAGCCAGGCGGCTGCCGATCAGTTGACAAAAGCATTGCCAGACACAAAAGTTGATTACGCAAAAAAATAGTTAAATTAATAAACAACTATTGTTGCTAATCGCACTCAAAGCCATTATTCTTGTAAGAATAGTGGCTTTTTTTCATTCAATATATTGAGCCAGCACCTAAAAAAACATCTCAAGACATGGCAAATGGCACTACCAAAAACTTGAGTTTTGGATATTTTACCTCCATTTTTGTAAAATGATCTGGTTCGAAGTTATAAATTCGTTCCAACATTGGCTTTAACACATAGCTATCTACAAATCAAATAGTTATATTCCTTCAATACTATTTCAACTTAACACATAACACTATGATAGGGATCATTGGCGCGGGCATATCGGGATTAAGTTTGGCATTTTATTTACAAAAGCTCGGCATACCTTATATTTTATTGGAAGCTTCGGAACAAGCAGGTGGCTATATACGAAGTATGCAGGAAAACTCTATAAACCGTAAGAGTTATGTACTAGAACTGGGTCCAAACTCTATTATGCTTGACAGCGAACTCAAGGAGTTTATCAATGAAATAGGCTTGCAAGACGAGCTATTGCCCAGTAATGATGTAAGCCAAAATCGTTATATTTTTAGGGCGGGCAAATACCGTAAACTCCCTTCAAAGCCTTTACAATTGCTATTCAATAGCTTTTTTAGTTTTTCGAGCAAAGTAGCTGTTTTCAAAGAACGCAACAAACCCAAGCAAACGATTGAAAACGAAACCCTGACTCATTTTTTTGAGCGACGTTTCTCCAGGGAAATTGTAGACTACGCTCTCAACCCTTTTGTGGCAGGTATTTATGCTGGTGATCCCGATCAACTGTTGGTAGCCAAGGCTTTTCCACAGTTATACAATTACGAGCAACAATATGGCTCAGTGCTCAAGGGCTTTATTAAAAATAAAGGCGCTGAACGACGCAAGCCCTATAGTTTTAAAAAAGGAATGCAAACATTGCCCGAGGGCATTGCTCAACAGCTTACCCACCTAAAACTAGGGAAAACCATCAACAATGTTCAAAAAAATAACAATGGCTTTGTGCTCTACACCAATGAAGGACAAACCTATGATGTAAAACAGTTGGTGATTGCTACTTCTGCTCCTGCCTCTCAGTCTTTTCTTAGCGACACTTACCCTGAGTTTAGCCAGGCATTGGGTAAAATATATTATCCTCCTCTCACTGCCGTACACTCGGCCTATAAGCGCCATGAGGTAAAGCACCTTTTGAATGGCTTTGGTGGGCTAAACCCCAAAATAGAAGGCTTGTATACCAGTGGTAGTATTTGGTCAAGCTCGGTGTTTCCGGGGCGTTGTCCCGATGAAGAAGTACTCTTTACAACTTTTGTGGGGGGGAGTCAATTGCCCCAAAATACTACCCAATCAGAACAAATCACCTTGGGTAAAGTGCATCAGGAGCTCTCAGAAAACTACCAGATTACCAATAGCCCTATTTACCGCAATATGCACAAATGGGACAAAGCGCTGCCTCAGTATGACGCCAATATACTAGAGGCGCATCGTATTGCCGAACAGATAGAAAACGAACAGCTGTTTGTATGTGCCAACTGGAAGGATGGTGTGTCGTTGCCTGATTGTATCAAAAAAGGGAAGAAACTTGCCGAACAGCTTGCTCAAGTATATGCACCTGGGGTTGCCAATGGATAGCTAGAGCTAACTACAATTGTAAGGGTGTTAGATTTTTTGATGAATAATGAATAATTGGTGTAAAGCAGTTGTGAATGAAAGCCTTCAACAATTTTAAGGCTTGGTATGGGTTTGTTTTTACTCGTTATAGATTGTAATGGCAAGCTGGTGATTAAATATATCTATACATAATGTAAGAGAGTTTTCGGGAGGACTTGCTGCGGTAAAATACAGTAACAAGTGGGGGTTTATTGATAAAACTGGCAAGCTGGTAATTGCTCATGAGTTTGATTCCGCAAAGAGTTTCTCAGAGGGGCTTACTGTGGTAGAAAAAGACAATAAGTTTGGGGTGATCATAAATCCCTTGTTGAAATAGGGTAAAGCCCAATACCACTCGCCACACCCTAAAACTACCAATCGCTTTTTACAATACCAATATTTCACTACTTTTGATCCCTGTTGCCCAACACAAGAGTATTGGTGCCAAAATATAACGAAAGTTAAAAACTGTTAAACCTTTGATTGTCTGCTGATTAACCCCCAGTTTTGCTGTATAATCGTTGGTAAAGAAAGCGTGTGTGTAAAAGAAAAGTACGATGCAGAACCCCATAGTAGTGATACCCACTTATAATGAAATTGAAAATATAGAGGATATTATCAGAAAAGTTTTTTCATTGCCTACAGAGTTTGACCTCCTTGTGATAGACGACGGTTCGCCTGATGGAACTGCAGACATGGTAAAGAAACTACAAGCTGAATACCCTGACCGCCTTTTTATTCAAGAACGTAAGGGCAAACTAGGGCTAGGCACAGCTTATATACATGGGTTTAAATGGGCGTTGGCACGCAATTATGAATATATTTGCGAAATGGATGCCGACTTTTCGCACAATCCTAAGGACTTGATTCACCTCTACAAGGCATGCAGCGAAGAAGGCAACGATCTGGCTATAGGTTCGCGTTATATTCAGGGAGTAAACGTAGTAAACTGGCCTATGGGCAGAGTATTGATGTCTTATTTTGCCAGTTATTATGTCCGGTTTATCACTGGCTTGCCCATTCAAGATACTACAGCAGGGTTTAAATGTTACCGCCGCAAAGTACTACAGACCATTGGGCTCGACTCTATCCGTTTTGTAGGATACGCCTTCCAAATTGAGATGAAGTTTTTGACTTGGAAATTTGGTTTTAAAATAAAAGAAGTCCCCATTATTTTTACTGACCGTACCCGTGGACAATCTAAAATGTCGTCAGGTATTTTTAAAGAAGCTTTGCTGGGCGTACTTCAAATGAAAATCAAAAGCTTTTTTAAAAGTTATACCCCTTCTTAGCCAACCAGGGTAAGTCCTTGAATGCCAATGAATACCGATATTATGCCCTGTTTAACTCGTATCTTTAAAAAAAACAAAGGTCTTTGAAAAGTACAAAAAGGTAAGTGTTTTAACTAGTGCGTTAGGTACTAAGTTACTCACATATTAGCTTCGCAGAGCTCGCCACAGCAGAGCTGTAGGCTCGGTTATTTGGCGTCCCCGAATCAAGTTCGGCTCACAGCTCCGAGCTTGTTCTCGGAGGACTGTGAGCTTTTGCCCCTGACTTCCTCGTAAAAAGTTAGATAGTTAAGGTTCCGATATGCATCGGAATTCAAAAAGCGAACTATCCGCCATTTTCACGACTCGTCAGAAAACAAAACCGAGCTTTTCGCGAGCTCAACGTAGTTAATTCATCCAAATTAATAGACAACTTATTTAATATGCACTAGGATATTAGCAAAGAATATATGAGCAGGTTTAACAAGTTACATCTTTTGATAATTACCTAATGGAGGGATTGCCGACATTATTTGTAATTTTCCCAGAGTCTCCACAGTACCTAATATTATACTATAAATCTCGATTGACGAATAAAGGCGGCATGAAAATTTTCTAATATCCATAAATCACCTAAAATTATGGATACTTTTAAAGTCCTTGTTCAAAATGTAGGAATTGATATTGCTAAAAACAGTTTCGTAGTTTGCCTAAGTTTCTTTATTGATCGTGAGGCAGTTGTTCAACGGATTCGGGAATTCAAGAACACTTCAAATGGTTTTATAGCCTTTTTGAAATGGGTGAACGAGCATTGATACCCTGATGCAGCCTTGTTTTTCACAGTAGAGGCCACCGAGGTTTATCATGAAAAACTGACTATTTATCTTTATGAGCAAGTCAAAAACTTTCAGTGGTATTGGCAACTCAGGCAAAAAAATATAAAGAGAGCTTCTCTCAAACATCGAAAACAGACCACCAATTGAAATTATGGAACCTTCTTCTCCATATTATCAGGCGCTTAGGGAATTAACCAGAGAAAGGTCTACTCTCAAGAAAGAGAGAATCAAACTTAAGAATCAACTACACGCAAGTTTTACCCTAGAGTACAGAGTAGTCTTGGTTGAAGAACACTTATCTTTGGTTGAAACTCAGGTAAAACAAGTTGATAAAGCCATCAAAAAGCATTTGACCTGCCAAAAGGAGGAAAATAAAAAAATCAAGGAGAAAGTAGAAAAAGTGTTATCCACTCCAGGAGTACACTATACTGTAACAGCTACGATTTTGGCAGAAACAGATGATTTTGCTAAAATAGAAAATGCCCGACAGCTTATACCTTACGCTGCTTTGGGTATTAATCATAGACAATCTGGACAAATTGAAAGTCCAGGAAAAATAAAAAAAACAGGAAATAAGCACATAAAAAGTGTTCTGTTTTTTCCTGCCTATTCTGCCCGAAGAGCTTCTGAGGAGATCAGTGCTTTTTATGACAGGATTGTTAAGAAAAGAAATGGAACTGCTGGTGCCCTTGCAGTAGGACGAAAACTGTTAATATTGATTTATACTCTGTGGAAGAACAATACAGTTTATGACCCTAATTGCATTAAAAAAGGGGTAACAAGCTGCACCTCTTAAATTCTTAAAAAAGTTATATTAAAATACTTGACTTTGTACACAGTACCTCGTTGAGCTCATCACAGCAAACTGCCCCAATGAGTCGATATTTAGTTCACAGGTAACTAATCGTTTTATAAGTTATTTATTTTCAACTGCTTATAAATTTACTAGTGAGAGGTTCCAATCAACCTAAACAAATCTTGGCTGGTTTTCAAAAAACAGTCGGGATTAAATCCATCACCTCCTCCCCCACTTATCTACCTTTCTTATTTTCAGGGATTTACACTTCAAACACAACCAAAACCAAACATTGTACTTTATTTTAACAAAAACACCATATTTTTATCTTTTATTTTAAAACTTTTTGATAGGTTAACCCCGTCTAATATATAAATACCTACCCACACGCATTTCAATAAGAAAATAATCTGCACAATATTCAATAATGAATAATGAACGCTATATAACTATAGGTAAAGACATCGCTCATGATAACATCCAAAAACACGATCAATACGAGATCAGGCAATAAAATTGGCTTGATTGCCTGCTTTATGACTCTTTTGCTTTTGATGCAAGCTCAAACATACGCCAAAACACCCCAAAATGTAGCCGCTGTAAGGTTGCCCATGAAAATGGTGGGAGAACATATTTTTATCAAATTAAAGGTAGGCGACTCGCAACACCTCAATTTTATATTTGACACGGGTGCCGGAGGCACGGTGATCAACCTACGTACTGCCAAAAACTTAAAGTTGATGCCCAGTGGTTTTACACCAGTCAAAAGTGCCCACAGCCAAGACTTTACCCCTTATTTTGCCAATAATGAATTAAAACTAGCGCATTTGAGTGTACCCGATGTACGCTTGTTGGGTTCGTCACTCTCGCACCTTGAGGCACGCTCAGGCGCAGTCATTGATGGCATTGTTGGTTTTGCTATTCTCAAAAAATACATCGTACGCATCAATCACGATGCGCATCAACTAGAACTCTACAACAAAGCCCAGTATCAGTTTCCTAAAAATGCCAAGGCCTATGACGTAAGCTGGTGGTTTCCAGTGCCCAGCATCAAGGCAAGCATTACGCTCGACAACGGTGAAAAGGTGACTGGGTCGTTTTTGATAGATACCGGGGCAAGTACTTCGTTGATATTGACTACTCCTTTTGTAAACCGTCATCAATTGCTCAAAAAATTCAACAAAAAATTAAAGCATAGCTCCCAAGGCTTGACTAGTTCTAAGGTGACCGATTTCAAGGCGCGCCTGAAAGGAATGAAAGTAGGCGATTTTAATTTTAGCAATGTGCCCGTAAACCTCAGCCGCGCCAAGCGAGGCCTGCTTGCCTCCGACAAGATTGATGGCATTTTGGGCAATGCTATTCTTAAGCGTTTTAACCTGATTTTGGATTACTCGAACCAAAAATTGATTTTAGAGCCTAATCGTTACTTTAAACAAGCTTTTAAAGTAAACTCATCGGGTATAAGAATTAAGCTTACGCTCAAAAAAGAATTTAAAGTGATGGAGATTTACAAAAACTCTCCTGCCGATAAAGCGGGGCTACTCCCCGAAGACGAACTGTTGGCGATTAATGGCATGTCTACCAAAAAACTGACCATGACCCGCATTATTCAGTTATTCAGAGAACACGGCAATGTGGTATACCTCACGGTAAAAAGAGAGGGGAAAATCAAAAAATTTGCCATGAAACTGCAATCACTTATTTAGGTATAGTGACAAGCTATATGACAGGTGCAAGCAAATACAACTGCTTATATCACCTTGATTTTTATATAATAATTGATTCAAGGCACACGCTTATGGATACTTAACTCAAATTTAAAATAAAAATAGGTGGTCACCTTTACTACCCTTAGCGTAAGGCAATGCCTTGCGCTTTTTTTTTGCCAACGATCTTCCCTTTCTTTGCACAAGCATAAATAAATTTAATTGTAATTTTTGTAAAATAATGACCCACACCCCACAAGAACAAAAAGCCCAAAAACTATGGACGAAGTACGCCAATCAAGACGAAGATGAATTTTGGCAAGAATATGAAAGGTTACTCTACAAGGTCCAACATACCCCTGCGCCTACTCGCAAAAAAAGAAAAACAAAGCATTTAGCCTCTACTCAAGCAAAAAGGAAAATTTTCCACGCTGATTTTGGGCTATTTGTGGCACTATGCCTGGTAACTTTGTTAGCTGCTTTTTTGATATATATCATTGTTACAAGCACTACCAATGAAACTGAGATGGGCATTTTTATGGTGGCAACGTTGTATTTGGGCTTTGCCTATTTTGTGATGAATGCATTAGGTAGTGCTTACTCTTTTGAGGTGGCGTCTACCCATTTGCAGGTATACCAATTGGTATTTGTCAAAAAAGAGAAAATCCCTTGGCAAACAATAGACAGCGTAAAAATGAAAAAGACTACTACTACCGACGAACGAGGCCAGCAAACCAACCACTATCAACTACAGGTGTTTACCCTACAAAATGGGGTGCCTGCCTACGACTACGCCCTGTCACAAGCCAAACACTGGGAACTTATTGATTATCTGCGCCAACATGTAAAAACGGTAGAGGAAGTGGCTTATAAATAATCGCCTGCTGAGTCACAAGCTGCTATGCATAATCATTCAAACAAATTCAACCACACTCAACCCCTTGGCAACCTAAACAACGCCAACCCTAAAAACCACAAACAACTTATGTACGATCTTTTGGGTGTTGAATTGGAATTTTAAGCATCGCCTCGCGCCCATTCGTAATTAAACCAACCTTACCAAAAAAAGGCAGCCTGAACAATGCCAACCCTAAAAACCACGAACAACTTGTGTACAATCTTTCGGGCGTTGATGCGCTTTGGTCTCGCTTCACTAAGACCAAAGCAGGGAAAATAGTCTATAGACCGTAGTCGCTTCGCGTGAATTAGCTAAAGCAGAGCTCCCTGCGGTCGGTTCGTAATTAAATAACAGGAAACATCAGTTAATCAATTTAAGTTTTTGCCCTAAATATTGAACTTTTGAAATTTATTTGCGTTCTTTACATTGACTGAACGGTTAATCAAAAACATTATGCCAAGAACAGCGGAACAATTTGCCGAAATAAGGCAGGAGAGAAAAGAGGAGATTTTGCGGGCAGCCTTACGCTTGTTTGGAGAAAAAGGCTACGAAGCCACGAGTATTGACACCATAGCTAAAGAGGCCAATATCTCTAAGGGGTTGGTGTACAACTACTTCGAGAACAAACAAAAACTATTGGAAGAGGTACTGGATATGTTTTACCAAAAACTAGGGGGTACTTTTAGATCGCTGCACGATAGCACCGACCCTGCCGAGGTAATTATTAGAGAGATGTTGTACCTGACCCGCGACTCGCTCAAGGGAGAGCAGGAGTTTTGGCGATTGTATACACGCTTGTCGTTTCAGTATACCAATTACCTCAAAGAAAAATATGCTCCGGAAATGGCGCGTTGGTTTAATAAAATAACGGCGGTCATGGAAGAACTGAAGTACCCCAATCCACAGATAGAGGCCATCAAGCTAGGTTCTATCATCGATGGTATTTCTTTCAATTACTTGGTTGCTCCTGAGCTTTATCCTATTGATGAAGTGATAGAAAACATAGCCAATGAGT
This sequence comes from Microscilla marina ATCC 23134, assembly GCF_000169175.1. Lineage (NCBI taxonomy): Bacteria > Pseudomonadati > Bacteroidota > Cytophagia > Cytophagales > Microscillaceae > Microscilla > Microscilla marina. The sequence continues at coordinate 75,628 of NZ_AAWS01000036.1, read as the reverse complement.
ATGAAGCACAACGGCAAAACCCCAGATAGTGGTATATACCTAAAACGGTAAAAAAACTTACATTTTTAATTTTATTTACCGTTATTTTTTATACTTTTAACTTTGACTAACTAGTCAGTCAAAGTATGAGTTATACAGAATAAAACAAGGTAGAAACAAAAAATTAAATCTATTCACATGCCTGATTGAACAATCAAAATCCTGACTTTGGTCATTTTTTTTCCTGGAATTTTTATCCTACTTTATGAGCTAAGTTTTTTTAAATTATTTTTATTGACTAAACGTTTAACCATTAAAAACAAATTATCCATACAATATGAACATTGCACAATTAAATAAATTACGCTGGATACTGATAGGTTTATTGCTGGCAACCGCCAATTTTATACAAGCCCAAAACGCCACCGAAATTGTAAAAAAAGCTGATAGTCATATGCAAGGCAAAAGCTCACAGGGCATAATGATCATGACCATTGTACGCCCCAAATGGCGACGAACTGTAGAGATGAAGTCGTGGAGCAAAGGCAAAGGCTTTTCCTTGATTTTGATAAAAAAACCAGTCCGCGACAAGGGTAGTGGCTATCTGAAGCGGGGCAAAGAAATGTGGAACTGGTTGCCCAAAGTAGGTAGGGTAGTAAAAATGCCTCCTTCTATGATGAATCAGTCCTGGATGGGGTCTGACTTTACAAATGATGACCTGGTACGTCAATCATCAATAGTGGTAGACTACACCCACAAAATTTTAGGTTCGGAGACATTGGAAGGGCGTGACTGCTATAAAGTATTGCTTACCCCTAAACCCAACGCACCTGTAGTGTGGGGCAAGGTAGAAATGTGGATTTCTAAGAAGGATTACCTCCAACTACAGTCTAAAATGTACGACGAGGATGGTTACCTGGTAAACACTATGCGCGGTAGCAAAATAAAAAACCTGGGTGGAAGAGTATTGCCTAGCTATATGGAGATGATTCCGGCGGATAAGCCTAACCAAAAAACAGTGCTCGAATACAAACAAATGGTGTTTAACAAGCCTATCAGTGATGGATTCTTTTCAGTGCAAAATATGAAGCGGGTGAATTGATTAGTTGATAGCGCCCACAGGGGTAAGCTTCAAGCAACAAGTCGCAAGTCCTTAGATACCAATGAATATTGCTAAAAATCAATATATTACAAAATAGATAGCATGCCTGCAAACCAGCCTAAGGGCTAAAGGCTAATAGTTTTAGGCTGTAGAAGCTCTTGACTAAAAAACTAAATAAACAAAAATATGTATCTAAAACTTGCCTGGAGAAATATATGGCGCAATCGTCGCCGCACAATCATTACTATCTCTGCCATTTTCTTTGCGGTGTTTTTATCAGTGATGCAACGCTCTATGAAAGTGGGGTCTATTGAGCGGACCATCGATCAGATGGTAGGCGCTTTTTTGGGACATATCCAGGTTCACCAAAAGGGTTACTGGGACGAACAAAACCTGGACAATTCTTTTGCCAACTCCCCTACCCTGCTACAAACCATCAAACAAACACCAGGGGTCGCCCAAGTGATTCCCAGACTGGATAGCTATGCATTGGTGGCAGGGCTTGAGCGTAGTCGCGCCGGACTCATCATGGGTATTGACCCTATTGCTGAAAAACAACTATCAAACCCTGAAAAAAAGTTGGTTAAGGGCAAATATTTGGCGAAAGCCAACGAAGAAGCCCTGTTGATTGCGCAGGGGCTTGCCCAATATCTAAAGGTGCAAATGGGCGATTCGCTGGTATTGTTGGGGCAGGGGTTTCAGGGACAAAGTGCCACAGGTAAATACTTGGTAAAGGGTATTATAAAAATGCCAGACCCCAAGCTCAACAAGGCATTGGTATACCTGCCTATCAAAACAGCACAGTCGCTTTTTGCCACTGAGAGTCGCCTGACTACTTATTGTATTCGGCTCGACAATGCCAAGAATCTAACTAGGGTAAGGGCGAGTTTGCAGCAAAACCTGGCAGAAACGCCCCCCAAAGGAGTAGCTTATGAAGTAATAAGCTGGAAAACAATGGCGCCTGAACTGGTACAAATGATGGAGGCTGATAAACAAGCAGGTAAGATTATGCTAGGGGTGTTTTATATGATACTAGGCTTTGGCATTTTGGGTACGGTGCTTATGATGACCTCGGAGCGCCGCTATGAGTTTGGGGTATTGATTGGCATAGGTATGAAACGCTTTAAGCTGGGCATTTTAGTGTTTTTTGAGATGTTGATGCTGGCGGGTATTGGGGTAATACTGGGCATTGTGGTCAGCTTACCCATTGCCTGGTACCTTCACTTGAACCCTATCTGGCTTACAGGCGACATGGCCAAAGCAATGGAAGGCTATGGCATGGAACCCATTATACCTTTTTCGGTAGACCCGGCAATTTTTAGCACGCAGGCAATCATTGTTTTTGTGCTCACAATGATTATTTCTATTTACCCAATGGTGCATACCAAACGCCTGAATGTCATGGAAGCTTTGCATGGGTAATTAGAAGGTTCTAGGTACTATAGCTTTGAGCTTCAGGCGACAAGCTACAAGTACACCTTGCTATGCAGGCAACTGCGATTTTGTAGTACGTTGATTTTTAGCGATTTACCTTGACTATTGACTACGCTTTCCATAAATCACTGAAAATCAACGTAATATGAAAGTGTAGTTACTTGTGAACCGAATCTACAGCAGTTTGCTGTGATGAGCTCAACGCAGTTAAACAGGGTCTAGCTTGCGACTGTGGGTGCTACCAACTAACTATATACAACTATTATTTAAACTAAAAAAACATGTATTTAAAACTTGCCTGGAGGAATATATGGCGCAATAAGCGTAGGACAGTGATTACAATGGTGTCTATATTTTTTGCGGTATTTTTCTCCATTTTTATGCTCTCCATGCAGAATGGCTCTTATGATAACATAATCCAAAACACTGTAGGCTCTTTTACGGGGTATGTGCAAATACACCAAAAAGGCTACTGGAATGAACAAAACATTGACAATAGTTTTGAATGGAGTAAGCAGCTACAACAGCAAATAAGGCAACCTGAGGCAGTAACCGAAGTAGTTCCCAGGTTGGAGTCGTATGCCTTGCTGGCAAGCACTCAAAAAAGCAAAGCAGGTTTGGTATTAGCCATTGACCCTGCCAAAGAACAGGCGTTGTCGGCACCACAAAAAAAGCTGGTACAAGGCAACTACTTTGACAAAAAAGACGAAGAGCGGTAATATTGGCTCAAGGGCTTGCCCAATACCTTAAGCTCAATGTGGGCGACTCGCTGGTATTGATCGGACAAGGTTTTCAGGGGCAAAGTGCCGTAGACAAACTCTTGGTCAAAGGCATTGTCAAGTTTCCGGCTCCCGACATTAACAAGTCGTTGGTGTATGTGCCACTGACTACAGGACAAAACTTATATGCTGCCGAGAACAGGCTCACTTCGTTGGCTTTGGTGGTCAAACAACCTAAAAAGCTGGACAAGGTATTGACATTGCTCAATGCTAAGGTAGATACCCAACAATATAAGGTGATGTCGTGGAAGCAAATGATGCCTGAAATGGTACAAATGATTGAGGTAGACGGGCTGGCTAACTACATAACTGTGGGGGTGCTATATATGGTGGTTTGCTTTGGTATTTTTGGCACTATACTTATGATGACCGCCGAACGCCGCTATGAGTTTGGGATATTGATTGGCATAGGGATGAAACGTTTTAAACTGGGGACAGTGGTCATTTTAGAAATGTTGATCATTGCGCTGATGGGTGTAATACTGGGAGCAATAGCAAGCTCGCCCTTGGTGGCTTATTTTCACGCAAATCCGCTCAAACTGACAGGAAAAGCGGCAGAATCAATGCTTGAAATGGGCATTGAACCTATCATTCCGTTTTCTACCGACCCTATGATTTTTGTGTCACAAGCGGTCGTTATTTTAGGCTTTACGCTACTTATTGCGCTTTACCCTTGGTGGTTTACCCAAAAAATTAAATTGATTGATGCATTGCGTTAGTTGGGAATTCCTTACAAGGTGCTAGGAGCTAGGTTTTGGGTTTTACAACTCACTGCTCCGCAAGCAGCCTCCATCTACCGATTTTATAAGTCATTAAAAATCAACGCATTGTAAAGTATGTAGTTGTTTGTAGAACGAGGTGCACTTGTCGCTTAAAGCCTGCTCCTGTACCAACTTCTATCTACCGATTTTATAAGTATTTAAAAATCAACATACTATAAAGCAGGTAGTATGCTTGCAAACCAGCCTAAAGCTAAAGACTAATAGCTTTAGGCTGTAGAAGCTATTGACTAACTAAAAAAACCAAATAATTATGATTATCAAAATAGCCTGGAAAAACATCTGGCGCAATCCAATGCGCAGCGGAGTGGTCATTGTCTCGGTGCTGCTGGGAATATGGGCGGGTATTTTTGTACTTGCTTTCTCGCTGGGTATGAACAACCAACGGGTAAAAGGACAACTCGAGAACTTTGTGGGGCATGTGACCATCAAACACGCCAAATATGACGAAGACAAACTGGTAAAGTACGCCATTGACGATGCTGACAAAATAGTTCAACAAGTGAGCAAGCAACCACAGGTAACAGCTACTACCACCCGAACAAGTGCGGTGGGTATGGCCACCAGTAGTGCAGGGGGCTATGGAGCAGCCATTCATGGCATAGACCTGCAAAATGAACCTAAAGTATTTAGCCTGAAAAGTAAACTGGTAGAAGGCAAGTACTTTGAAGGTATCAAAAGGAACCCTATTCTGATTGGTAAAAAACTTGCCAAAAGGCTCAATCTCAAATTGCGTTCTAAGATGGTACTCACTTTTCAGAACGAAAATGGTGATATTACAGCGGGGGCTTTCCGGATCGTGGGTTTGTACAAATCCAGCAATACAGTGTACGACGAGTCAAATGTGTTTGTACGCCAAAACGATTTGCAAAAACTATTGGGCAACGACGTACTCATTCATCATATTGTATGCCGGGTAGACAACTACCAGGTAGCCCCAGAAGTAGTAAAAAACCTACAAGGCAAACTAGCAAAAAACCACCAGAATATAACAGTACAAAGCTGGAAAGACACCTCACCCGACTTGGCTTATGCCAATGATATGATGAGCCAAATGCTGTTCATTTTTGTGGGTATTATACTCTTGGGGCTTTCTATGGGCATTGTCAATACAATGCTCATGGCAGTACTGGAGCGTACTCGTGAGCTAGGTATGCTCATGGCGGTGGGCATGAGCAAAGGACGGGTATTTAGAATGATTGTGATAGAAACTTTCTTTTTGACTTGTGTAGGTGCACCTATAGGCATACTGCTCGCCTGGGCAACCATTCAATATACTGGCAGCAATGGCATCGACTTGGGAATGTTTTCGTCAGGGTTGGAAAACTTCGGTTATGATTCTATCATTCGCCCTATGATTGAAGGGAGTTATTACGCCCAAATAGGACTTATGGTAGTTGCCGCCGCCTTGTTATCTGCCATTTATCCGGCAATCAAAGCATTGAAACTTAAGCCGGTAGAGGCTATTAGGAAGGTTTGATTTAATTGAGAGCGTCAACAAGGTGCTAGGTATACCTTGTTCCCTAAGTAGCTACACTTTTTCTATCACGTTGATTTTTAGCAACTTATAAAAAGCATAGTTAAAAGTCGATGGTCGATAGTCCATTGTGGCTACACTGAGCGTGAAACGGGTGCTAAGTCGATAGACAACGATCTTTTAGCCTCGCTTCGCGCTAATTCGTAATTAGCTTACGCAGAGCTCCCTGCGGTCGGTTCGTAATTAAACCATTCGTAATTTAATAAGTAGCCTCGCTTTGCGAACCATCAAACAATAGAACCAAAGTAGAAAACCATTAATATAAAACCATGAAAAACAATTTTTCACAACGACACATAGAATGGAACTACCCCAAACCGGGTAATTCGTGGGATAAGTTTGTAGGACCAGGTGCCACCAAAGGTGAACAAGCCCTGATGCTGTTGCCTACATTGGTACTCACTGCAGGGCTCTTGATTTGGGTACCTATCCAAGGCATTCAATGGAGCATTTGGCAATATTTGGTAGCAGGCTTTTTGGCTTTCGACCTCATAGGCGGAGTCATTACCAATGCTACCTCTACCGCCAAGCGTTGGTACCACCGTGCCGGGCAAAGCAGAGGCAAACATTTGCAGTTTGTGGCAGTCCACATTTTGCAGTTGTTTTTGGTCACCTGGCTATTCAACGACCTCAACTGGGTGTATTTGTTCAGCATATACGCTTACCTGATGCTTAGCTCATGGTGGGTGCTCAGGTTGCCTTTATACTTACAACGCCCTGCCGCTTTTGGCATTTATACGCTTACGCTGATGTTGCACTATAGTTTTTTGAGCGGGATGGAGGGCTTTGGTGCCATCCCCGGACTAGAGTGGTTCGTTCCGGTGTTCTTTTTTAAGCTCTTGATTAGTCATTTATTAACCGAAGAACCTTATAGGCCAGTGAGTAGGTTTTAGTCCATAGCACCGACAGGAGCAAGTCCCTAGATGCCGATGAATATCGGTGCTTTAAGCAACAAGTCCTTAGATACCGATGTATATCGGTGCTTCAAGTTGCCTCCTGTTCCAGAGACAACTAACAAAATCATAGTATACTTATTTTCAGTGGTTTATGAATTTGTTAGTTAAAAGTCGATGGTCGATAGTCCATTGTGGCTACACTGAGCGTAAAACGGGTGCTAAGTCGATAGACAACGATCTTTTAGTCTCGCTTTGCGCTAATTAGCTAAAGCAGAGCTCCCTGCGGTCGGTTCGTAATTCGTAATTAAACCATTCGTAATTTAATCAGTAGCCTCGCTTTGCGCCAATTCGTAATTCGTAATTAGCTAAGGCAGAGCTCCCTGCGGTCGGTTCGTAATTAAACCATTCGTAATTTAAGTGATAATAGTTGCTTTGCAAACCATCAAACAATAAAACCATATATCACATGAAAAAAGTATTAGTAGCCGGAGCCACCGGATATTTAGGCAAATATGTAGTACAAACCCTCAAACAACAAGGCTATTGGGTAAGGGCGCTGGTACGCAACCAAAAAAAGCTGTCCCAAACAGGTAAATTTGGTGAGCCTGCAGTTGCCCATTTTGTAGACGATGTATTTGTAGGGGAGATTACCCGCCCCGAAACTCTGAAAGGCGCACTGGAAGGCATCGATTGGGTATTTTCGTCGGTAGGCATCACTCGTCAAAAAGATGGGCTGTCGTTTTGGGAGGTAGACTATCAGGCCAACAAAAATTTGTTAGCGCTTGCCCAACAAGCTTCTATAGAAAAGTTCGTGTTTGTATCGGTATTTCAAGGCGAAGCACTTGCCCATAAGCTTGCGGTGGCTCAAGCCCGTGAAGCTTTTGTCAAAGAACTCAAGCAATCGGGCATAGCTTATAGCATTGTACGCCCCAGCGGGTATTATTCAGACATGAGCGAATTTATGACCATGGCAGCTCAAGGTCGGGTATTTATGGTAGGTAATGGCAGCGGAGTCATTAACCCCATTCACGGGGCAGACCTTGCCGAGGTATGTGTACGGGCTTTTCAGGAAGATGTACCAGAAGTAGACGCAGGCGGACAAGAAATGTTTAGTTATCAACGCATTGGCGAAATGGCTTTTGATGTATTGGATAGCAAACCCCGCTTTTTGAATATACCTGTGTGGGCTACTAAAGTATTGATTGCACTCATCAAGCCTTTTAACAAGCAACAAGCCGACTTGTTTCGGTTTTTTGTCACCGCAGCCAACAATACTGAAATAGCCCCCAAATATGGCAAACATAGTTTACGACAATATTTTCTTGATTTTGCTTTACAGAAAGATAGTCAGGAGTCAGGGGTTGGGAGTCAATAGCCCCGACAGGGGCAAGCTTCAAGTCCTTAGATACCGACGCATATCGGTGCGACAAGTCGCAAGTTAGACCCTGTTTAACTGCGTTGAGCTCATCACAGCAAACTGCTGTAGATTCGGTTCACAGGTAACTACACTTTTATATTACATTGATTTTCAGTTACTTATAAAAAGTGTGGTTAAAAATCGATGGTCCATTGTGGCTACACTGAGCGTGAAACGGATGCTAAGTCGATAGACAACGATCTTTTAGCCTCGCTTCACGCTAATTCGTAATTAGGAGTGTACGGAGTCTTGTAATCATCTGACAATAAGTATTTTGCAAAGGTTAAAACGAACAAAAACAAGGTTGTTTTCACTTTTAAAAGGCGGCGTATACGCTCATGTTTGCTCTTTGCTAGGGCGACCATTCCGATAAACCGCGAACTTCCATTGCATTACAGCAAGGGGTAGCCCCTTGATTTATATGTAAATACCTGTATATCAAGGATTTTAAAAAATTCGTACAATCGTAATTCGTAATTAAACCATTCGTAATTTAATCAGTAGTCTCGCTTTGCGAGCCATAAAACCATATAACCATTTTTTAACCGCTTTGTGAGCAATAAAATCATTTAAACAACATACACAATGGAAGTAATCAAAACACAAGGAATCACTAAAGTATACAACGAGACCAAGGGCGTACCGGTGTATGCGCTCAATGGAGTAGACCTGGTCATCAAAAAAGGAGAGTTTACTGCAGTGGTAGGTCCTTCGGGATCGGGTAAAAGTACTTTACTCAACATTATTGGTGGTCTGGACAGCCCTACTGCCGGGGTGCTAGAGGTAGGGGGTACCGACATTAGTAAGCTTAAAGAGAGCAAACTGATCGATTTTCGCCTCAATAACATCGGTTTTGTGTTTCAGGCATACAACCTGATTCCGGTACTTACTGCCAAAGAAAATGTAGCTTTTATTATGCAATTGCAAAAACGCCCCAAAAAAGAAGTAGACCAACGGGCGTCTGAACTACTGGCAGAAGTAGGCTTAGGTGACCGCCTCAACAATCGCCCCTCGGAGCTATCGGGCGGACAACAACAACGCGTGGCGGTGGCAAGGGCGTTGGCATCTAAACCTCAGTTTGTGCTCGCCGATGAGCCTACCGCCAACCTTGACTCTAAGTCTGCCGAAAACCTGCTGGACATTATGGTAAAGCTTAACCGGGAAGAAAACATCACCTTTGTGTTTTCTACTCACGACCCACGCGTTATTAACCGGGCTCATCGAGTGGTGACTTTAGAAGATGGCAAAGTGGTGAAAGATGAGCATAAGGAGGAGATGGTGGTTTGATAAAAAAAGAATTGCTTTATGGTTTTATGGTTCGCAAAGCGGGGCTTAAACCAAATACTCAGCAAACATCGAAAAATATCGACCATCGACTATCAACTAAAAACTCCCGACTATTGACTACGGACTACCAACTAACATGAAACACTCTATACTTTTTCTCTTACTCTTTCTGGGTTCATTGGCGCAAGCCCAAACCGATAGCAGCCACCACAATGAGGAGGAAAAACCACCTTTGGTCACAGTAAACGGCTACTTGAAGGAGTTGGGTTCGTTGAGCTTTTCGAAACAGATGACCGATTTTAGGTATGACAACCTCATTCATAATCGCCTCAATTCTAAATGGCAATTTGGCAAAAGGCTGGTGGGTAAACTGGAGGTACGTAACCGGATTTTTAATGGCTATACTACCGAGTCGCTCTATATGGCAAACCAGCAAATGGACCTGTTGCCTACCTATGGCAATATACTGGATGAAGACCTTGGGTTGGTAGATTTGTCGTGGGTATGGGCAGATGGACAACACTTTGTGGGGCATACGGCTATAGACCGCCTAAGTTTAACTTATCGTCGTGAAAAATGGGAGTTACAGATAGGGAGGCAGCGCATCAACTGGGGCAAAACAATGGCTTGGAACCCCAATGACCTGTTCAATACTTACTCTTACCTTGACTTTGACTACGAAGAACGCCCCGGCGCTGACGCCATTCGTTTTCAGTACTTTAGGGGCTATGCTTCGGGCTTTGAGGTAGCCATCAAACCGGGCGAAACGCTGGATACTACTGTAGCAGCTGTTATGCTCAAACACAATCATTTCAACTATGATTTTCAGTGGCTGGTGGCCAATTATTACCACGAAATGGCGGCAGGGCTTGGTTGGTCGGGCAACATTAAGGGCGTGGGTTTTAAGGGTGAACTGACTTATTTTCATCCCAGAGAAAACTGGCAGGAAAAAAACGGATACATAAACGCTACCGCAGGTTTTAGTTATGTTTTTCCAAACGCAATGTTTGTCCAACTGGAGTTTTTATACAATGGCAACTGGGACGATACCCAATCGGCGGCAAGCCTGTTATCGCGTCCCTTGCCTGCCAACAACCTGTTTATTGCCAAAACCGCCATACTTGCCGGAATAAGTTATCAGATTCACCCTTTGGTGAGCGCCAATGTATCGGCCATTGTGAGCCCTACCGATCAGGTATATATTTTTGTACCAGGGGTTACTTTGTCACTTGCCGAAAACTTTGATTTTTTGGTGACGGCTCAAGTCCTCCGCAACAAGGCGCTGGAGCAGGTAATGCCCACGCCTAATGTATTGTTTGGGCGGTTGAAGTGGTCTTTTTAGGGAAGGTTATGATCGCTTTGTTCAATGGTTTATTAGCCACAAGGCAATAAAAACTGGTCGCCTGTGGCTAATGGCTTGAAGCTATAAAAAAACTACACCCCTACCCCACTTAAGTCGTAGATGGAGGCATATTTTTCTTCTATATAACGCATAAAATAATCAAAATTGAGAATTTCGCCCGTTACCCGCTTGCACAGCTCGTCGGCTTTGTAGCGACGTCCATATTGGTGAATGTTTTTTTGCAACCATTCCAACAATTTCGCGGGGTTTTTGGCACGAATGTCGTCTTCTACCCCTGGAATGTCTTGCACTGCCTGGGCGTAAAACTGGGCGGCGTAAAAACTTCCGATAGAGTAAGTAGGAAAGTAACCAAAACTGCCGTGGCTCCAGTGAATGTCTTGCAGCACACCTTCAGCGTCGTTTTTGATGTCAAGCCCCAAGTATTGCTTATACATAGCGTTCCATTTATCCTTGAGGTCAGCCACCTTTAGCTTTTTCTCAAACAGCTCTTTTTCTATCTCGTAGCGAATGAGCACGTGAAAATGGTAAGTCAACTCATCGGCATTGGTTCTGATGGGCGAAGGCTGCACCTTATTCATTGCCTTAAAAAAATCGTTGGCGTTATGCTTGCCCAATTGACTGGGAAACACCTCTTGCAAACGGGCAAAGTTGCCTTGCCAAAAGTTAAGCGAACGCCCTACGTTGTTTTCCCACAGGCGCGACTGTGACTCGTGCATGCCCAAGGTAAGGTAGGCACCCGAAGGCAAACCATAGTTTTCGTCTTTGAGCCCCTGTTCATACAAAGCGTGCCCCCCCTCATGTATGGTGCTCCACAGCATTTCGCTTAGGTTGTTTTCGTCTATTCGGGTAGTTACCCGCACATCGGTTGCACTAAAATTGGTAGTAAACGGATGCGACGAAACATCTTGTCGGCCTGCGTCCAGATCATAGCCAATTTGTTTGAGTATCTCGATGCCATAATCCCACTGTTTGTCTTTGTCAAAGTGCTGATACATCAACTCATCGCTCACTTGTTCGGCGTGGTATATTTTCTCTATAAAAGGAAACAAACGCGCTTTTACCTGCCCAAACAATACTTCGAGCTGGTCTACGGTCATGTTCTTTTCGTAAATATCGAGCTGGGCATTATAAGGGTGTTCCTCGTAGCCCAGGTACTCACACTCTTGCAACTTTAGCTCAAGCAATGCTTCTAAATCGGGCGCATATAGGGCAAAGTTTTTTTGTTGCTTGGCGTTGTTCCACGACTGAAAAGCTTTGGACACTGCCGCACTGGTTTTTTCTACAAACTCCTTGGGTACTTTTTTGTACTTGTCGTACTCCGCTTTGGTATAGCTTACATTCGCTTTTTCAGCCTCGCTCAAGTCGGCATTGGCAAGCTCGTCTAACAAGTGACCAGTGTCATCAGCAGTAAATAGCTCATGTGCCAAGCCTGCCAAAGTAGACAATTGCTGGGCACGTCGGCCAGCACTTTTGGGTGGCATGTATACTTCCTGGTCCCACTGTAGCAAAGCAGCCGAGTTGTTGATGTCGGCAATTTTTTGCATCCTTTCGGTAAATTTCTTATAGGTGTTCATCTTTTGTTTTGTGTTGATTTAACAATACTCCTTTCACTTGCCTAAATCTCTTCATTTTTTTACCCCCAGTCAATTTTCCCTCTACATTTTGTTGCCAGGCAAGTATCAATTCGCTTCATGACACTCGCTACTTTTGTTAAATTTATAAATACTCAAGACATAAAATCACCCCGTAGACTCTCCAAACCCATTTTTCAACAAAAAAAAGGCCCACCTTATAATGTAAAGCGTTTGCCAGGTTTTGCCCCTCTACCTTTACCCTCGTTGAATGACTCAAACAATGCTCGTGAGGCAATCAGAACTCAACAATACTTTAAGCCTTATATCTCATTGAGGTTGTCAATCACAAGTATTGTTTGAGAACTCGTCTCGTCTTTTTGAGTGTTTGCGAAAACTATTGCTTTTGTTAAATGACGAGAAAACTTGAAGTCAACGGACAAAGTGAATGATGGTCGCCCATTATTAAAAGTCGAGATAGGTTACAAGTCTTATTCAACTATTTAGAAACCTTTTTAAACAAATAACAAAACATGAAAAATCTTAAAAATTTCAAGAACAATGCAATTGTAAAAACTGATTTGCAAAAAGTAAAAGGTGGTATCAGAATCACCAGAGCGCAATGTCTTGCTGATGGTTACCAGTGGGTAGAGCCTTGTTTGTGCATTGGCTGGAAGTAATGCCTTAGGTATTGGGGGCTAAGTGCGCTGGGTATTGGGGCGTATAACCTAACTGTAGGTAAAATTTACCTGTAAGGTATGAATACTGCCCTGGCACTTACCCCAATCAACCTATTTATTTTTATTCACAAAACACTTTAGATATAACTACATGAAAAACCTTAAAAAATTTAAGAACGACGAGGTTGTAAAATCTGATTTGAAAAAAGTAAAAGGAGGGTTTAGGCTAATTAACGGAAAGGAATGCGAGGATTCAGGCGGGTATTGGAATGGCAATAGCTGTACTCCTTGGTATAATTGATTTTTAATTTATTCACTCAATAATATAACATACACAAAACATGAAAAATCTTAAAAACTTCAAGAACAACCAATTATCTACTCAAGAAGCACAAAGCACTGTAGGAGGGCGACAAGCCATAGACGATGATGCCTGCCGCATGGCTGGGGGCAACGTATGGGTAATTAATGGTGACAAACATTGTGTTATTCAAGGTTAATTATTGTTTGTTTTTTTTGCGTAAACACCCACTCCAAAAGCCACCAGGCTTCACTGGGGTGGGTTGTTTTCATGTTGACCTGTCCCAATTTCCCCTCCTTGCGAAGGTCTTACTGAAGGGTGACCTGAGCAACGTTAAAGTCAAGAGTTGGGAGACGGTAGTCAGTAGTTTTAACACACACGCTGGCACAAGTCTCCATACTTGTGTCCATCGTAGCAAATTCAAGCTTGTATGTTTGTTTTTTTGCAAAAACATGAAAGTGAGCCATCCCGAACTTGCTTCGGGGCAAGATACTTCCGCAATTATAAGCACAAGCCCCTTGGGTTGGTTGGTGTTGGTCGGGCTAAAGCCTAAAGACCAACACGGGAGAACGTTAAAGTCAAGAGTTGGGAGACGGTAGTCAGTAGTTTTAACACACACGCTGGCGCAAGTCTCCAGACTTGTGTCCATCATAGCAAATTCAAGGTTGAGTATTTGTTTTTTTGCAAAAACATGAAAGTGAGCCATCCCGAACTTGCTTCGGGGCAAGATGCTTCCGCAATTATAAGCACAAGCCCCCTGGGTTGGTTGGTGTTGGTCGGGCTAAAGCCTAAAGACCAACACGGGAGAGGTTGTTTTTTTGGTTGAATTGCCTACCCAGACCTCACACGCTGGCGCAAGTCTCCAGACTTGTGTCCATCGTAGCAAATTCAAGCTTGTATGTTTGTTTTTTTGCAAAAATATGAAAGTGAGCCATCCCGAACTTGCTTCGGGGCAAGATGCTTCCGCAATTATAAGCACAAGCCCCTTGGGTTGGTAGGTGTTGGTCGGGCTAAAGCCTGAAGACCAACACGGGAGAGGTTGTTTTTTTGGTTGAATTGCCTACCCAGACCTCACACGCTGGCGCAAGTCTCCAGACTTGTGTCCATCGTAGCAAATTCAAGCTTGTATGTTTGTTTTTTTGCAAAAACATGAAAGTGAGCCATCCCGAACTTGCTTCGGGGCAAGATGCTTCCGCAATTATAAGCACAAGCCCCCTGGGTTGGTTGGGGTTGGTCGGGCTAAAGCCTGAAGACCAACACGGGAGAGGTTGTTTTTTTGGTTGAATTGCCTACCCAGACCTCACACGCTGGCGCAAGTATCCAGACTTGTGTCCATCGTAGCAAATTCAAACTTGTATGTTTGTTTTTTTGCAAAAACATGAAAGTGAGCCATCCCGAACTTGCTTCGGGGCAAGATACTTCCGCAATTATAAGCACAAGCGAAGGACGCTTGCGCTAGGGGCGAAGCGAAAACAGTAAAACTTACAACACCTTCAACTCCACCCTTCGGTTGCGCTCGCGGTTGGCAACTGTAGTATTGGGTACCAAGGGGCGGGTTTCGCCATAGCCTTTTGCCGAAAGGCGCTTTACATCAACGCCTGCTTTTACCAAAAACTCTTTGACAGCCTGGGCCCTTTGTTTCGATAAGTTCATGTTGTCGTCATGAGTACCGTGATTATCGGTATGTGCCGATATTTCCAGCTTTAACTGAGGCTCTTTCTTGAGCAATTGGGCAATGGTTTGCAAATACCCCAAGGTTTTGTCGTCTAACTTTGCCGAATTATAATCAAACAACAAGTGACTAAAAATCAATTTTTTATATGCCTTCAGCGATTCCAGCGGGCGCAGGTTCTCCGGGCGATGCCTGGCAAGTTTGGTTGTATTGGCAAGGGCTTTTGCTTCATCGGCTTTGCTTATGACCTCTCCCGTTTTTACATCTACCAGTAGCGCCTCCCCTATCGCCTTTTTAGGCAAGTGTTGGGGGGCAGCATGGGCTTTTGCCACCAATACTTCTTGCGGCTTCATGACTATTTTGTCCAGCTTCAACCAAGGCTTTTGCCAATCACGTAAATCTACCTTTTGGTAAGCCGTTTGGTAACCCTCGGCACTGATCACAAGCTCGTATTGGTAGCCTTGACGCAGCACCAGTCTAAACCCTTGGCGGGGGGCGTGTTTCCCAGCAATTGCTTGTCCATTGCGTTGTAATTTCACCAAAATATTGGTAGCTATAGGTTGACGGGTTTTGGCACTGGTGGCTACTCCCACCACACCAATGTTTTGCTTGAGCTGCATATAGGTAGGGAGCTTTTTTGTCCTAAAAATATCATCGTTTCGTTTGCCTTGGGTGGTAAAATATAAAGCGTTATCGGGCAAAGTCAACGTAGCAAACTCTTCTGACTTGGGGGTATTCAAAAATTCTAATGCCTTCAGTTCTACCCATTCCTTGCCTTCAATGTCCAATACGGCTTTGTACAGGTCAAACCCTCCTTTGCCACCTTTGCGGATAGAGGCAAACAACAAGGTAGCATTATCGCTCATAATTCTGGGGCATTTTTCACAACCCGTATTAATGGGGTAAGGCAATGGGTGGGGAGCTTGCCAATATCCACGTTTGTTTTTGCGTGCGACAAATAATTTATAACAACGTTGTCCTTCTTTTTTATCTTTCAGGGGGCGGGCAAAATACAAGCGTTGCCCATCTGCCGAAATCGCCGGGCAGTCGTCGTGCCCTTTAGAGTTGATCACCTTGCCCATATTGACGGGGCGCGTCCAATTGCCATTTATTTTTCTTGCATAATATATATCTCTGCCTCCTTTGCCCCCGCGAAAGGTTGCCGAAAAAAGCAGGGTTTTGCCATTGGCACTGAGGCAAGGGGTAGCAATAAAATCGGTTTGAAAACCATTGACTTCGGTGGGGCGTTGCCCAAAAGTGTTGATGCTTTCAATGGGTTCGGGTGCCGACCAACGTCCACTTTTGAGGCGGGTACTTTCGTACAAAAACCAGGCTTTGTAAGGGTTGTTGTTCGACTGAAATACCATTGTTTTGCCATCGGCACTCACCGTAGGAGCATATTCTACAAAGGTATGGGTGCTCACGGCGCGTATGCGCTCTATCTTTTGGGCATGTAGTGCTCCAAAGCAAAATATAAATAGGGGTAAAAGTAGTTTTTTCATAATAAAAAGTTGGGAGTTGGGAGTCAGTAGTCGGGAGTCGGGAGTTAGTAGTTGGGAGTTAGCAGTTAATATCATATTTGCAAAAGTGATAAAAATATCATCTAACGACTACTAAAAAACTACCGACTATGGACTCCCAACTAAAAGCGAACAGCTTTAAAAAAACTACCGACTCCAGACTATGGACTCCCAACTAAAAACGAACAGCTTTAAAAAGCTCCCGACTACGGACTATTGACTAAAGAACAAATGTATATTTAAAAGTAAGTGTAAACTCTGAGGCCTTTTGAGCCGCTTGAGTCGTTTGTTCGTAACGCGTACGGGTAAGCCAAATCGCATTGAGCGAAAGCATGTGTTGACGTGCTACATTGTAGCCATTGCTCCAGCGCACATTAAAAATACTGTCGCTCAGGCGCCCATCGGTATACGAATTATTCTGCGAAAGCGTAAGGCTACTTTGTAGCTTTTGCTCTAGCAGCAGTTTTTTGAGCATCAGGGTTGGTCCCAGTATGCGGTTGCTCAGGTTTTGCGCCACGTTTTGGTTAAAGTCAAACGCCACTACCGCATTGAAACCCAACGGACGAATGCTCAGAGAATAAGACACGTTGGAGTTGTAAAACCTCGAAATATCAGTTTGAATATTGCCCACACTTTGTTGGTTGTCGGCTATTTGGTAAGACCCATTGATATTGAGGTATTGCTGACTGGTACGGCTGCGTGCCAACTCATAGTTAATGTTCAGACTGGCGTTTTGCGAAATCTGGGTAAACTTGAGCGAATCGCGGTAACGGTCGAGCGGGGTAAGCTGATTGAGTTGGTCGAACCGGGTTCTTATTTGCGAAAAGCTCTGAAAACCTGAATAAGCGGCGTTGATGTTGAGCTTAGGATGGGGCATAAAGTTTACATTGACCGAGCCTACTCCCCTACGCAAAGTATTGAGTTGGTCGTCGTCCAGGTTGTTGCGTTGGGTACCCAGGTTGGTGGTAATGCTTAGTTTGTTTTTAAACAATCGGGTAGAAAAATTGACCGTAATATTTTCCAAATCATTGTTAAAGAAATAAGCGCCCAAGGTACGGTAGCCTGGATCTATGCGCTCGTAGCCTACCCCTGCCGTAAACAATTGGGCATTAAAATTTAGGCTTGCTTTGTAAGCATTATAATAAGCCGTAGACGTACGTCGGGTAAAAATAGGGTCGGTCAGTCTAAACAAATTATCTTCCGAGGGGTCTTTGGTTTCTATGCGTTTGTCGCGGGTGAGGGCACTTGAGGCTACCTCAGATTCAAACAACCAATGTTTACCAATCCGTTTGTTCAACCTTGCGCTCAACACTGCATTTTCTTCAGGCTTTACGCCCAACGAATCGGGCAGGGCAGGCAAAGAGTTGGCGTTGTCGGTCGCCCCAAAATAAATCATTTCCAGGTAATCCTCTTCCTCGTTGAAGGTAGACTTGGGTGGGGCTACTGGCGGGGCTGGTTTGCGTACAATTTCGTCGCCGTTTTTATCATACTTGCTCGCTATTTCGAGCATTTCTTTGTACTTGGGCTGGCGTCTTTTGAAGTGGTAACGCACTTTGGTACCATAGCCCATCCGGCGATAGGCGGGCAGTACATCGTTGCCCAAACTATCGGGCTGCACGCTTTTCTGAAAACGCCCATACAATGCACTTACGCTCCACCTGCCTTTGGGGCGCACCTCTACGCCTGCCCCTAAAAAAATGTGTCCATTCATAGTATAAGGCGAAAAAAACATGCTGTTGTGCCCGGCATACAGCGTAACACTTTTGTAGGTGGGGCGTATGCCAAACTGGTTGAGGTCGAACGAGGGCAATGCCCCCTGAAAATCGGCATTCTGATTGGTAAAACTAAAGGACACGGGGATGGCAAGGTTGAACATCGAGAAACTAAAATCGCCAGAAACCAAATAGCTATAGGGCTGGCGCAGTGCCTCGGTACCCGATGCCCCATAAAATATCTGACTAATGTCTACCGAGCCGTCCAATCGTGGTTTTTTTTGGTCCCACATCCGCTTGACATCGCTCAGGCTTTGGGGCGTATTTTGGGCGTACACGTGGCAATTGCCTCCTATGGCAAACCATACTACGAGCCACCCACAACACATCATTTGTTTCAAATAAGTGCTATATTTTCTTTTATATACATTGGGGTTCATGAGGGTTAGTATTTTTATTTAGTTGGGAGTTGGTAGCTTCTACAGTCTTAAGCTTTTAGCCCTTAGCCTTTAGCTTTAGGCTGGTTTGCAAGCCTGTTGCCAATTTCACAGATCACTGATTATTAACTGTTTATGAAATCGAGAGTTAGTAGTAGGGAATCGGAAGCTACTGACTCCCGACTACGGACTACCGACTCCCAACTACGGACTACCGACTCCCAACTATAAGACTAATCATTCAATAAGTGATAATCTAGTTTAGTAATCGGCATTTTTCCCGCAATCATTCGATTATCGGTGTTTACCGTTATATTGTTGAAAGCCACCTTTAGGCGGGCATTGTTAAAAGTGCTGACCACTACATAACCTTCGCCCGAAAACTGTCCGTTGCCTCCGGTTACTGTAGTCAATTTTACCTCAAAATCAGCCACTTTTATCACATCGCCCTGCACCAAAGCAGGTTTAGGATTCTTGTTGTTCATATTATAAGCTGGCGGAGCGGCTCCACACTGTACTTGGTTTTTTGCGTAAGCTTCTGTTGTTATTTTTTGGGTTTGGGTAGGCTCACTTTTGATCTCTCCACACGCCGAAAACACCGCAAACTCGTATTCGGTACCGGCTTGTAGCTGGTCTACCTCCAGGGTAGTCAAAAACGTGCGCTTTTCGTACCACTTCTCGGCACCCACCTTGCGGTACTGAATCACATATTCGCCTGCCCGGCTAGTGGTGGCAAAACCCACCTCTATGTTTTCGGGGCTAATGTTTTTCAAGCGCAAGTTGACAGGAGGCTGACAGTTTTCGCCATAGATAAACTCTACCACCCGGCTACGTCCATCGTTCATAAACAAGTTGCGCCCTTCGACATTTTTCGCCTCTACCCAAAACGCATAGCGTTCGCCCGGTTGCAAACCCAGGGCATTGCCCGTGTGTACCATCAGGTTTGCCTGCGTAAAACCACCATCAATCGGGTTGATTCGCCCTGAGTTTACCGCCACATTCACATCGGTAATGTCTTTGCTTACTCTGGCAATTCTTAAGTGGTATTGCGCCGCAAAACCCGCATGGCGAGGCGTCCACTCAAACTGAATGGGCGCATTGTGGCTGTTGGTTTTCAGCAAGTTGCGGGTTTTGGTTACACTGTTGTACTCTAACCTCGTGATAAAAGGCTCAGGCGGAGGACTCAAGCGAAACGACACAGGCAAAGGTACTAAGTCAGATACTACCAGATTTTCGCGGCGGGCATCCAACACTTCTACCCCAATGATGTATTCGCCATCGGGCATCTTTTTGCGTCGCAGGTAATCCTGGGGCGCAATGCCTTTAAAAATCAAGTTGTTGTACTTAAGCATGGGCAACAAATCGCTGCCGCTCAAATACAAGGGTACCCCTCCCTGCAACGTAACAGGTATTGCACGCCTGGTTTGCAAGCTTGCCTGCGCTCCGGTAATGCTGATGCGTATTTTGGCGTTGTACTGCTTGCGGCGAGTATCTTTTAGCAGCAGCATTATCCGCATCTTGTTGGCGCCTACACTGGTATAGTCTTCTATATAAGGACTATAGGGCGGGGTAATGGCTATGTTCCCCGTCACGATTCTGGCTTGGGCGTGCAACTGTTGCCACCCTGCTGCCAGTAGATATATAAATAGTAATGTGATCTTTTTCATTGTTATTTTTTTTATTAGTCCAGAGTTGGGAGTCAGTAGTCAATAGTCGGGAGTTGGTAGTCAGTAGTCGGGAGTTAGTAGTCAGTAGTTGGGAGTCAGTAGTCAATAGTTGGTAGTTAGGAGTCAGGAGTCTATAATTAGTATCATATTCGCAAAAGTGATAAAAACTATCATTTTAGAGTTGAGAGTCGGTAGTCGGGAGTTAGTAGCTAATATCATCTTCGCAAAAGTGATAAAAACTATTGTCTACCGACTACGGACTCTGGTCTCCTGACTAAAAGCTCCTGACTACGGACTACCGACTCCCGACTAAAAACTATGGACTCTTGACTATTAAAAAACTCCCGTCTACCGACTACCGACTAAAATTTAAAAAACTACAAACCGAATCATTTTGCGCTCTTGCGGGGTGTCTACAATGAGGTAATGAACCCCTTGCGAAAGCTTGCCCGCTGCGTCGAAGCTAAAGGTATGGTTCTTGGTGGCTTTGCCCTCTTGCTTGGTTACCTCTTGCCAATTGTAGCCATCGTATATTTTGGCTTTTATATCGGTAGGCTTTTTCAACTCAATATTAAAGCTAAACTTGCCATTGTTAGGATTCGGAAACAGCTTGTATACCTTGATGTTGCTCTCCTCAGAGTTGCCTCCTCCTGCCAATTGCTCTTCGGGTTTTTGGTAATCCTTTACGGTAATGGTTTTCTCTACCACCGAGTAACAACCACCCAACCAGGCGTAGAGCCTAATGGTATAAGTACCCGTTGCCGGAAAGGTAAACACTTGTTCGTAGTGGCTTTCGTCTTTTTGCATGGTAGGTTGGTTGCCCTTATCGTTGGGTACCACTTCCCACTTCAAACGGTCGGGCAGGTCTTGCCCCACGGCTTGAATAATAGACGCCTCAATTGCCGATACACTGGTGTTTACGGCTACCTCTTCGTCCATCAAAAAATCAGCTTCTAACAAATTGTCCGATTCGGTCACTACCAAACGCTCAGTATGGGCACATTGCCCCTTTTGGTTAGTAATAGTCAAGGTGTATTCTCCGGCTTTAGCCAAAGTTACTTTTTGAGTATGCGACACAAAACTACCGTCTGCCGATGCCCAATGGTATTTTGCCCCAGGGTTACCCGCATCCAGGGTAACCGATTGCCCTTTACAGATGGTCACATCTTCGCCCAGGTCAGATTTAAGTTCACGTGGATTGTCTAAGGTATAAGTAGTGGTTACTTCGCATTGATTGCCATCTATTACCTTAAGGGTATAAGTACCCGCCGTTAAGCCCGACACCATTGCCCCTTGCTGGGGTTTGCCCGTAGCACCCGCCCAGATATAGGTATAGTTGCCCGCACCACCCGATGCTTGTGCCATCAATTGCCCATCATTGCCATTGTAGCAAGTAGGATCTTTAGACCCACCTATTACCTGAGTCACCTGCAAAGGAGTAGGCTCACTCAAAGTATAAGATTGGCTCAAAGTACAGCCGTTTTGGTCGGTAATGATCACTGTATACTTACCTGCGGTCAGGTTTTCGGCTTTGGTATTTTCACCGTTGGGGACGCTCCACTTATATATATAAGGCGCTTTGCCGCCCGATGCTTTCACCTCAAGGCGTCCGTTGTTGCCACCATTACATAGCAGGTCTTTTTGGTCTACCAATGCAATTTGCAAGGCAGCAGGGTTGAGCAAGTTGGCAGCATTGGCTACCGCCAAATAAGCATTCGGGGCGTCTTTTAGCTGGTAAGTATACTTGCCTGGCAATAGTCCGCTAATAGTGTGACTGCCTGCCGTGTTGAAAGTCTCGGTTTTGTTGGTGGCACCCATCAATTTGACCGTATAAGGGGTGATGCCTCCTTTGAATTCAAAAGTAATGCTTCCGTTGGCGTTGTCGGTACACAAAGGATCGGTGCTTGCCAGCAATGCTTTTTGCAAAGGATCGGGTTGAGTCATTTTCACGCTTCTTGTCCAGGTTTTCTCACAGCCAGTGGCGGTTTTCACCTTAATGTGGTAAGTACCTGCGGGTACAGCTATCTCTCTGGTGGCTTGGTTTGTTGCCGACGAATAAGTACGCCCACCGTTGATCGAATAGCGATAAGGCGCTTTGCCGCCACTCACTTTTACCCTGATGTTGCCTTGCCCATCGTGACGGGCAATTTGGTATTTGCGGCCGTCTACTGCAGTATATTCGTTGGCTGGTGCCACCGAAGCAATGTTGAACACAGGCACCAATGGTATGTGTATGATTTTGGTGGCAGGTTGGCAAGCGCTTAAGCTTCCCGCACTGTTTACATTGAGCAACCAATAAGCCCCTCCGCCCAGGCGGGTAAAGTCTATTCTGCCGCCATTGCCCTGCTTGGTATATTTGTCGCTCACACTTTTGCGGTAGCGTTTGCCTCCATAAGGTATACTCCCATTGGCATCTTCTATCAAGCGCACCAATGTATACTCAAAGCGGTTGCTGTTGCCATTCATCGTGGTAGAAGCAATGCTAATGGCTGCGTCTAAGTCGGCACTACAAGTGGTGCCTTTTACCCGAGGTGTACTAATCACAGGAGCCTTGGGGTAAAAGCGAATGTGGTTACTGGCAAGCGTCGACAACTGGGGCATACCTTTGGGGTACACCTGAAACCGAATGTTCTTGTTGTACTTGTTATTGATCACGTTGCTGCCGTAAATATCGCTTAAGCGAAAGTTTAAGTATTTGTGGCTGGTTTCTTTGTAGTACACTTTATTGTCTTGGTCTATTATTTTCCAGGTATACCTGCTGTAGTATTTGCCATAGCAAGTACGGTTGGTTACCCGCGCATAAGTATCATCGCAATAATTGGTTCTACTGGTAGTGGGCTTTTCTTCTTTAAATAGATTTACTATCAAGTCGTATTTGAAGCTACTACAATTGTTTGAACGCCCCCTAAAAGTGCTGTTGCGACAAGTGCTAATATCCCAGGTATTGTCATACCAGATGTGTTTGACTGGAATAAACAAGAAGGTCTTTCTTGCTTTAAAATATATTCTTATCTGATTGGGCTGTTGGTTATACACCGCAAAGCCATTGCGATAAGCCACAGGATATATCCTGTTTCCATTGCGTTTTACGTGGTAGTACTTGTCGGTTTGACTGTACCCACAACCTGTGCTGGTATTAAAGTTTACCTTCAGGTAATATTGCTGTGCCTGCCCTACTGCACTTATTCCCACCAGCAGCCACATCAAGAGTAGATATCTGAGATGTATTCGTCGTTTCATTGTGTATTGGGTTTGGTTAGTTTTTTAGTTGGGAGTCGGGAGCTTTTAGTCAGGAGTCGGTAGTCAGGAGTATTGTCTCCTAACTTTGGACTACCGTCTACCAACTACTGACTACCGACTCTCGACTATTGACTAACTATTATTTCTTTACTAAATACAGATTGTCCACCACCCTTAAATTCAGCCTTGAGGCAATACCTGTAGCTTACATTAGGGTGTATTTTGGTATCCTTAAATGTGCGGGTGTTGCCACCTACCGTAGAATACAATTGTAAAGGCTCAAACTCTTTGGCTCGGTAAATTAGAATCTTACTGACATTTTTGAGGGGGTATTCCCACTTTAGGCGAATGTGCTGCTGTTGGGTGTTTACCTCATAGTTGATCTTGCGAATGGGTTGCTTGAGTCCCCGGTCAATGATCTTGCCCGCTACAGGTTTTGCCGGAGCCGACTCCAGCCCTGCTGCGTCTACTGCCACCAAAGTGTATTGATACACCTTATTGGCTTCTATGTCCTTGTCGGTATAGTCGCTATAGACGTTGGCGCTTTCTTCATTATTTTGGGGCTTGTTTTTCTCAAACAAGGCTATTTGTTTCCATTCGTTGGTTCCTATTTTAGCCCGGTACAGCACGTGTTTGCGCACATCATGACTACTACTCTTGATCCATTTAATCACCACTGCCGTATCGGTTGACATGACCAACTGAAAGGCGGGTTGTACGGGCGGAATAGTGTCGGGGCGCAATACTACGTAGGCGTCCGACATGTCAGACTGGTTCAGGTATTGGTCTAGTGCCATTACCTTGTAGTGCACCGTGGGAGTAAGGGTATTGAGCGAAACCGTGTCGACAAAAGAGGTCTGGCTCACAATGCGGCGGCTCACCAAGGCATATTCGGCATTGGCAAAATTGGCTCTAAACACTTTGTAACCTTTCACGTCTTTGTCGGGCACTGCCTGCCAGCTCAACCTTACTACTCCGTTGCTGTCAATCTTACCCATGAGTTGGGTAGGCTTTACAGGCGGTATAGAGTCGGGCTGTTGGGCAAGGTAAGGAAACGTTTGACTGGTTTTGGCGGCTTTGTCTACCACTTTTATGCGGTAATAACTTGCACCACCGTTGCCCAGGTCTACATAGGCGCGTACATTGGGCACCAATATGCTTTGATGAATCGCTTGATACCTGCCATCGGCTTTGCGGGCACGCTCTACCCAAAAACCCTTGATACGCATCTCTTTGTTTTTTGGAAAACTCCAGCGCAACTGCACTTTGCCCCCTGGCATTACCTGAGGCTGATCCATTACTGGCATCAAAGTCTCCAGGCTTTTGCCTTTGCCCGATACCACTTTCGACGGCTTGCTTTTTTCGCCGAAAGGCGTTACTCCATACACCCTATAATGGTATACTTGCCCATTGGTGGGCAACGAATCATTATAAAACATTTGATTGTTAGGGCGTTGGGGGTCGTTTTGTACCGGATTGGTTACAGGCAAGGGGCTCGCCAACTCAAAGTTTTTGCCGTCAGCCGAACGCTCCACAAAATAACTTGTAAACAAGTGTTCGTGGTAGCTTCTGTTCCAGCGTAGTACTGCGGCTTGGTTGCCAAAATACGCCTTGAGGTCTACCGGAGCAGGCAGCGGTTGGTAGTCGCTGGCACCAGTATAGCGAAAGCCTCCCTCTATAGCATATTTTGCCTTGGGCACTTTGGGCACTACTTTGTACAAATACTTTTCGTTGGGGCGGATGTTGCGGTCTACCCAGGCCAAGCCCATAGCTTTAGCCACTACAAACGACTGATCGGCGGCAAGCAATGCATAAGTAAAACGCATGTTTTGCTCCCTTACAGTGTTGGCTATTTTGGTAAAGCGGTCTTTGGCAGTTTGGGTTTCGGCGCTAAAAGTTTTGCCATACAAAGCCTGGGCAGCAATTGCCGCTTGTTTTTCAATCGTTGGGTTAGCCACCAGTTTTTTCCAGGCAGCCAAAGGCAACGGCTTGAAGGTCTGTACGGGTATATCCAATCTGATCGCCTTGTCAAGCACTTTGCCGTCTTTCCATACCAAAAACTTTTGCAGCGTGTAGCCATATTTTGTGGTATACTTCCAGGCAACGGCATTGTTGGGCGCCCACCGCAAAGCAATAGAATCGGGGTAAGCGCGGGTGATCAGTCCCACGGCAGGTTTGGCGTCTTCTTGGGTAGACTGGGCATAACCAAATTGGCTAATGCCGATCCATACCAGCAACAACCACAACAGGCGCAGGTATTTTTGATGCAATATCATAATGGGCTTCAAGGTATGAGCTATCTAAGTAATTACGAATTATCAATTACGAATTACGAATGAATGAAGTCTTTTAGGTAACTGAAAATCAGTGCTTTAAAACCCCGGACACTCCTAATTGCGAATTATCAATTACGAATGAATGAAGTCTTTTAGGCAACTGAAAATCAGTGCTTTAAAACCCCAGACACTCCTAATTGCGAATTATCAATTACGAATAGATGAAGTCTTTTAGGTAACTGAAAATCAGTGCTTTAAAACCCCAGACACTCCTAATTGCGAATTATCAATTACGAATGGATGCAGTCTTTTAGGTAACTGAAAATCAGTGCTTTAAAACCCCAGGCACTCCTAATTGCGAATTATCAATTACGAATAGGTAGCTCATTGTGTAATATGTAAATGTCAAATAAGATTCTAATTTTTAAGCTAGTATGTTCAATTGTTGTCGTACCGATATACATCGGTATTCAAGCTCTTCGCTTGATTGTTTTATGGTTAAAATGGTTGCGCAAAGCGAAGAAAATCTTAATTAAGAATTAGGACTATACAAAGCTCTTGGCTAGGGCGACCACAAGGGTAGCCCCTACTCCTTGATTTATTCATAAACACTTGTATATCAATCATTAATAACACTTCGTATATTCTTAATTAAAAAAGCCTCGCTTTGCGAACCATAAAACCATTGAACAATTCAACAATTAATTTATCTACCAGCTTACCTCACCGGGTTATAAATCGTCATTGTTTTGGTCGATATTGGCTCGGTAGTACCCGGCAAGATGTACTTTACAGTCACATCGTATTTGCCATAAGGTATGCGGCTAAACTGACCTTGCATTAACGACTTCTCCTCGTTGGTAAGAGACAACCCTTGAGTAAGGCGATGAGCGGCTTGGTTTTGCAAATCCCTCAAATCGCGCTCGGCGTAATAAGGAATATTGTACACAAAAGCAGCGTTTGAAGGCATATTCATTGCCTGCCCACTCTTAATCTCTCCCGCTTCCAGCATTTGGTGGCTGATATCCTGCAGCAGCTCGGTGCCATATACAGGAGGCGTGCCTATGGTGGCAGTGTTGCGCCAGCCAATGCTTAAGTGGTGGTTATAAGGGTAGTTTTTGTATACCAATGGATAAATATCACGACGATACCAACGGCTGTCGGTCAGGCGGGCTTCTAATTGCACCAAAGGTTTGGCGGCAGCCGTACCCAACAAGTCAGCCTTGTCAAATATCTCACTTGTTGCTACTGTTAAACCAAGGCGGTCTACCTGCGGAGAAACAAACTCTTTCCACTTGGAACGGGTATTGAGCCTTGCCATTTTTTTGGCAAAGGTGGCATACTCGCTCGTGCGAAAATGATAGCCTAGGGGTCCTAGTATAGAGGTTTCTTTGCTGTTGGTGAGTACTTCGTCAATGCTTCCGGTATTGATGGTCACATTTTCGTCGCCTTCCAACTTGCGGCTTTGCTTGGTTACGTTAGCATCTATAGCTTTGCCTGCTTTAGGTATGTTTACCAAGTCTACCTGGTATACTTTGGCAGGGTCTAGCTTTTCGGGCATCGTAAAGGCTACTTTTTTAGCCGAAGCGTTGTAAGTAAGCGGTACATCTACGGGTTTTTGGGCGCCCGCCTGACGAATCCGTACTACTTGTTTTTCCCATTGATCGGCGTCGGGCTTAAACAAATAAGCTTGCCCTTGTGCCAACTGGATATAGCCTTGGCGGCTTTGGCTAATAAAGTAGTTGCGTTGGCTCACTACAGGGTAAGCATAGGCTACATTGGCAAGCGGCACATAAGTAGGTGCATCGCCCGACACAAAGTCGCTGGTTACTTCTTCGCTTACATCTTTTACTGGTTTCCAGGTATTGTTTACTTTTTCTTCAAAAACAACTTTCACCGTTACTTTACCCGCTTTTTGTGGGGCAAGCACTTCTTCAGGAATCAACGCCAACACCGTGTGGTCGTCGTTCCATTGCAGCTTTCCGGCTACTTCCTGGTTGTCTACAGTCAGTTTAAAATGCTGTAATTTAATTCGATAAGTTTTCTTGATTTCATCGATGTCTACCATTTCAAAAGGCTTGTCAACCGGGAGGTTAAACACCGCCTGAGGCGAGGTAAATACATCTACTTGTTGGGTTTGGTTGCGTGGCGTGAGTTCAGACACTACGTTCACCCCGCTGAGTACCGATCCGCCTACCAGTTCGCAAGGTTGCCCCAGGGTTACCTCAAAACGGCAATTGCCCTTGACCAAACCTCCCAAAATACTAAAGTAGCCACCTACGGTACCCTTCATCCAGGCAGGGTTGGGTAGTTTGGCTTGTAATAGAGCTCCTGCGCCCATTTTCAGTATTTGGTAACGTTTTTCAGAACCAAACAAGTTTACTTTAATGCCTATCTCACAGTTGAGTCCGGCATAAGCTTGCCCTTGAGCATACCAGCCATTGATACCCACTGTGCCCTGGCGTCCTTTACAGCGTACATTATCGCCGTATTTTTTCAGCATTACGTCAAAACCTGCATCGCCTTCAAATTTGCCATAAAATACCAAAAAGGAAAGGTCACCCGTATTGACGCCCATATTGGCACCAAACACTACACCGCCGCCTTGCAGCAACGACATTTCTTCTCTTGATTCGGGGTAACGTTCTTTGAGTACGTCAAGAATGTGACGAGGAGGAGTGGGCATTTCGGGAATACTGTTACCCGTCATAAAATATGCCCCAGTTTCGGCAAGCCCTAACAAACGCAATTTGATGCGGTTTTCGGGAGTACCTATGTGTACATACCATTTGCCTGGCTCTACGTGGAACACGGCTTGTCCGCCGCCGTCGAGCACACCACCTGCTACGTTGATGTTCACGTTGAGGTTGCCATGCAGGGTTTTATTGTCTACGTCGAAGTCTATGGCAGCATCGGCAGTAATGGCACCGTTTTCACCCGCTCCCG
This sequence comes from Microscilla marina ATCC 23134, assembly GCF_000169175.1. Classification (NCBI taxonomy): domain Bacteria; kingdom Pseudomonadati; phylum Bacteroidota; class Cytophagia; order Cytophagales; family Microscillaceae; genus Microscilla; species Microscilla marina. The sequence goes on along the minus strand of NZ_AAWS01000036.1, from coordinate 47,033 downwards.
TATTGAGGTTGCCACTCGATGCTTCAGGAATTAATTTGTTGATTTGATCGCCAATTAAGCCGTTAGGCGCTTTCATTTTAGAAGCTACGTCGGCAAGGCGTTTTACCTGATCTCTCAGTTGGGCTATAGGCACAGGCAACTTTACGTTTAAGAAAGTAGCGCGTCCTCGAAAGCCTACATATTTCAGACCGCCCGAATTGTTGAGGGTCATCTCAAAAGTAGCTTTTATCTTGTAGGTTTCCAGGGTAGGACCTCCCAAAACAACGGAGGCTTTTAAGCCAAGGAAGGCGTCTTTGTTGGGCAAGTAGGTAACGCCCGAAGGAGTGTAGCCCAGTGCAGCATTTGATACGTTTTCGCTGAATCCGGCAGGAGCCATTTTGTAATAAGCACCACCACCAAAACCATAAAACTTAATGCTACCCTCAGGGGTGATAGGAATACCAGTAGGCAAGGTAGCCATGGCGTCGGCATACCAATAACGCATGCTATTTACATTGCCAAACATGACAGTTGCCTGTAGCTCTACGCCCATATTCTCAGGACCAAAGCGTACATCCATCATTCCCTTAAAGCCATCGCCAAAGGTAAAGTCTTCTTTAAAAAACTCTACGCTTCCCATCAGTTTAAAAGCACCTGCATCTACGTCTACCAGTACTTTGTCTACCTCAATGTCGCTGTATACAAACTTCTGACTGATGTTGCCTTCTTCCAAAGCGCCCCAGATAGTAAAACCACCTTCGCCTTTGAAACTTAAACTTTTAGATTTACCACTTTTGCTCCCTCCTACCAGGTTTACTCCAGCCTTAAACTTGATCCCGAACAACTCTTTGCCCGAATTATCAATCTTGCGTACTGTGCGTATTTCCTGAATTTCCAAGGGATACTTGCCCAATTGGGTTTGGTCTACCTCTGAGCCCGCCGAAAATTTACCTAAATCTATGTAAGGCTTTTGGGTTTGAATCACCAATTGTTCGAAGCGCATATCGGGAACATACACAAACTTGCTGTCTTTGTCTACCTTTTCTTTGCTTGCTATGGTGGTTTTGTTTACTGGCTCGGGCAACCCTGGGCTACTAGGCGTACCTGGCTTACCAGGGGTACCCGGTGTACTTGGATTATCTGCCTTTTTCTTACCAATGGTCAGCTTACCGTTCAAAGTAGCTTTTGCCACAAACTGGTTGTCTTTGACCGATACCTCTAACACCGACGAAGGGTCAAAAGTCATGGTGGCAAGCCACAAAGGTACATTTACTGGTTTGCTGTAGTTAGCGTGAAACAAGTATTCGTCCTTGATCGGGTCAATCATACCATCATAAGACACAAAGCCTTCGGCAATGGGTAGTTTGATGCCTCCGTTGAAACGCGCATATTTTACCTCGTTCGACAAAAACGACATTTCGAAATAGTCTACCGAAAAGAACCATTTTCCCATTTTGCCTTCGTCGCCTGCAATCAAGTTTTGGGCAATAAAAGTCCCGCTAAATCCGGTTTTGTCCAGCAATACATCCTTTCCAGAAAAAGAAGTACGCGCCTGAGCAGTGCCTTTGTTAAACTGGGGTGGTAAAAATACGGTTACTTCTGATATAAAAACACCTCGCCAAAGCTCTACTTGGTTCCCCGTGATAGAGGTCAAGGCAAGCTCGCTGCCAGGGTTGGTAGGTAAACCAGGGTCGCCAGGAGTGCCAATGGGTCCTCCACTAGGGTCGCCAGGATTACCGGTAGGGAAACCTTCAGGCAAACGAAAATCGGGCGAGTTGCGGAGGTCACTAAAATCAAAAATGGCGTTGGTTACTCTAAACCCAAAACCATTCAGCGATTTTACCTGAAAAGTTTGGTCAAAACTTACTTTTGCCAATAAATCGTTCCAGCTTTTAATGTCTGCTTTAAAGTGTCCCTTTACGCGTTGGTTGGGATCGGTGCTGCGTGAGCCATCCGGGTTTTCTGGTATCAACCAATCACGTGAAAAATCCAACGATGCCGACAAGCCCAATTGCTTAAAACCGTTGCAGTCAAACGATACAAAAGTTTCGTTATCGCCGCCTTTCAAGGTAAGCAAACTATTGCCAATGTCCATCGGAAAATCTTCGAGCAAACTCAACCGCCCGTTAGAGATACCGCCTGTACTGCTAATGTGGATGTTGCTGCCACGAAAAGCCAACCTACGTTTACCCGCACCAGGTTTTTTACCTTCTTCGCCTGGCTTTAGCTGGGCTTGTTGGTCGGTGGGTTGGGTATCGGGTAGCTCTAGTGACATGTACGCCACCAAAGTAGCTCCGGTAGGGGTCAATATCACACTGTCTATCACCACCACATACGCTACGTTGCCAATGGTGCGCTTAATGCCCACCGGAAGCTCGACCAGGGTTTGCGGCTTTAAGAAAGACACGAAACGGTTTTCGCGATCGACTTTCTCTAATAAATCGTGGGCTTTCTGAATCCACTCCTTGACGTTGGGAGGAGTTTTGGTCTGAGCCACACGCTTTTGCCACAACTGCCCCATGGGGTCATTGGTTGTTGAAAAAGCATGGGCAGGAAGTGAAATGTTTTGTAATTGTGTAAAACTACGGGTTTGCCCCAAAGTGTATCTTTTTTGGGCTTTTGTCCGTTGGGTTTGCAGGGTGTCTGTTATCACCCGATGTGCTTTAGCCTCAATATGACAAAGCAGTGTAGCGAGCAGGAAGGCGAGCACAGCCAAAGCTGTAGTACTCCCTCGTGCTGCATGCAAGTAGCGTATGCGCCAACATGCAAAACTTGTTCTCAGCATTTTTAAGGTAGTTTAGTGGTTTGAGTAAATGGTATCGTGAAATACCTAAGATAGTATAAGCTTATCATCTTAATTCAGAACAATATTCGGTAAAAGAATATGTAATTCAAATATTTATACCCCTACAAATGGTATACATTCAATTAATTTGGCATTTTTGAAGACATGTTAAAAGTAAACAGGTAGGGGCGTACGGGGTACTCAGGGCAATTTTGAAGTAAACAAAGGGGTAAATGGACAGCCTGTAAAAAAAATGAACGATGGTCACTAAAAAGTACTTTTTGTAGTGCCTTTTTGGAGGTTTGGGGAGGAAAATAAGACGATAAAAAGGAAATACTCTCTAAAACGCATTGTTTTTTGAGAAACTTTACATTTCAGTTTGAAAACATTTAGTTGCAATACACAAATAAATCAACCACTTTACTACCTTTACAATGCGCACTTAGAACGGAGTGTAAAAGCAATAAGTTGTGTAGAAAGAGAAGTTTTTTAAATACTTTTTTTATTTATTCGAAAACCTGCCAGGATTCTATGACGACGCTAAAAAATCCTGGCAGGTTTAAAACTAAAGGCGTTTGTAAAAAAGCATTGCCCCCTAATCATTGTTGGGCAACACAACAGGAGTTTTGAGAAGTGAAGACACCATTTTTTTTGTAAATTCAGCCGCCGCAGTTTGAACGCACGAAGGGTTGATCAATGTAGATTGACCCGACCATACAATGCTGCTTTTTCCCTGAACAGGACGCTGCTTGAGATCGTACAATGCCGCTTCAATCAAATAAGATTTCTCGTTGAGGTAATACCCTGTTTTTGACACTTGTTGGTAAGTTTGATAGTAATATCCTTTAAAATTTCCATAAGCATCGGCTACATTGGCAGGATCTCCTGATACATACTTTTTAGACTGTTCACTCTTGAGCAAACTCATAGTAATGACCCCGTCTAGCTGATGGTCTTGAAGTATTTGCCTTATTTTTGAAGTGTCTTTTCGGTTAACTTTTTGGTCAGGAGGAAACACCTCTACCCCTGGCACTGCGTTGATTCCTTTTTCTTTCAAAAGTTGTACGGCTTTCTTTTCGAACGCATTGCGGGCGGTTAAATCCTGACTCACTCCTATGACTACAATTTTGGCAAAGCGGGTGGCCTGATAATTGGGTTTTGTCCAACTGGAATGTAGCCGTGGGGCACAACCCATCATTCCTGATAATATAATTATTGATAAAAAGTATTTCATTGTTTTGTGGATTTAAGGGCTTGTGTACACTCTATTACACATCCAACATCGTTATTTTCTTAGTATGACGGCAACTGTCAGGAGACTCAAAGTAAACATTGTTTTGCACAGATCACCCCAACATTGTCCAAGCCAAATATACACATAAGTTGGTAAATGATTAGCCTATATTACCTGTTATACATAGCCCCGACAAGGTTCTAGTGCACTGGGAACTAAATTCCTACTACATTATTCGGAGTCTTTAGCCCGCTGACTTTACTTAAAAAAGTTTGCGTAGCTTTGGTTCCGATATACATCGGAATTGTAAACTAACTCTGCGCACTTTTTGAAGTGCGTCAGCAAACAAAATACCCTCGAATAAATAGCGCATTTATTTAATCCCCAGTGCACTAGGTACGCCCTATTCCATAGGTAGCTAACAAATTCATAGTACACTCATTTTCAAGAGGCTATAAACTTGTTAGTTAGAAGCACAAAAGCCATCTCAAATTTTGAGATGGCTTTTTGTTTTGGTGCATTTGTAACAAAAAATGCCCAGCCTGAGAATAAAACGTAAAAAAAGGTAGTGTAAACGTCTTTTACACCACCCTTTATCAACTGAAAATCAACACTATGCGTGCTTCATTACTTTACAAAAAATTTGGTTTGACTCGAAGACTTCTCTGTCACCACGTTCAGAATGTATAAACCTTTTTTCAAACCATTGACTGATAAACGTTGAGTGGCAGTTTGATTGCCTTCTTCCTGTACCATTACCTGCCCTTTGAGGTTTACCACTTGCAATTGCACTATTTGCTCTTTGCTATTGGTTTGTATTTTCAAATAATCAGTAGCAGGGTTAGGGTATACTCCTACCTTACCAATGGTAATGTCTGCGCTGGTAGAACGACAGGCAAACGAAGGGTAATTGGTAAACGAATGGCTTGTACTACATCCTGAGGCATTGTCTCTTACTACTAAAGTGTGCTGCCCTCTGCGACAAAGTTTTACAGATATTCCAGTGGCTACCACTCCCCCAAAGCTATCGTACCAAGTATAAGTATAGTTGCCACTTCCACCCGTTACAGTTGCTTGCGTATTGCCATTGACCATCATCATCAAATATATAGTCAATGGGCTAGGTGCTTGGTACACAATCGTTTCGCCGTCTACTTGTTCTGGCAAAATGAGTGATCCGTAGTAGTTGCCTGGAGTGGCAGAAGTACCAGTAATGGTATAAAGAATATCATTGGTAGCAGTAGCGTATAGTTTACCATTGAGTCCCAACTCAATGTTACCTGTATGATGAATACTACTGGTGCCTGTTACAAATGTACTGGATTGAGGATTGGACAAAGAAGTTCGCACAATGCCCTGAGAAGTCGTTACATAAAGGTCATTGCTGTTGGCACCAAACTCTAGTTCACTGTTATGGTCAATATTAGAGACCTGGATATCGCTTATAGCACCTGTAGCCACGTTCATTACAGCTATACGAGCCCCTACTCCACCAACCCAATATATCCAGGCAAGCGACGCCTGATTGGGCGAAAGCTCTAGCGTACGTGTATTGATAATTTTGTTTGCGGGGTCTTTGGTAGACATCAAGCTTCCGTTTTTGGTTAACCCGCTGTTGTTGAGCCTCACTTTCACAAGTTGGTCGGTATTAAAGTTTGGGCTGGCGCTTCTTCTAATGGTCGCATATAAGGTTCGCTCACTGTTGCTTTCTTTCGAGAGGGCGGTTTCTATGTTGGTACTAATTACAAGAGGAAAATCTGCATAGGTAACCTTTGATATTGAGTTAGACACTGTAATATTTTGATTGGCATCTACTGTTACTCTAATCGCTCCTATTTCGTAACCATCATAAGAAGCACCTCCATTAGGAAAAGCTCCCAGTTCCGTTACTTTGACATACACCACATAATACTCGCCACAACTGCCTCCGGGCACTGGTACAATATGGAAACCCCTCACACAATAAGACGGTCCAGGAATGGTAAAGGCAACGCCTCCTGTTTTGTTGTAGATGCGGTTGTGCAATACATAAAATACCGGGTTGCCGTTGGCATCAAACAAGCCTTTGGTGTTTGCTGTGGCACAGGTAACAGCGGTACCGGGCAAGATGGTCATGGAGTTGGTAGACAGTGTAAACTTTTTCAACGGATACAAAGCCCAGTAAGGGTTTTGTGCTTGCGTGGCGTAACTTCCAACAAGGCATAGAACCAATAAGGTAATTTTAAAATTTCTCATAAGTGATGTTTTGTAATGGTTTGTTAAGCAGGGCTTTTCTTATAAAATTATGGCAAGCTGTACCTGATATTTCCTTACATACCTTCACAGGAGTAAAGAACTGTTTTGGTTGCGTCTCATAACTTTAAAAGCATTCTTATTTTTAAATCAACAGGAATGCCCTGAGTGTGTGAATGAAGCTCAAACATAACAAAGTTGGGCAGCAAAACTTGGGGCAACTTCACCAAACGTGGGTTTAGGTTCATAAGCGGTAAGTTTTGGAAAATAAAGGTTTTGAGGGAAGAGGTGCATGGGCACGAATCAGAAAAGTAAAAGCTTGTTTAAAAAACAACTATCCTCTTTACCTCGCGAAGGTCTTACCGCAGGGCGACATTAAAGTCAAGAGTTGGGAGACAGTAGTTGGCAGTTTTCGCTTTGCACACGCTGGCGCAAGTCTCCACACGCTGGCGCAAGTCTCCAGACTTGTGTCCATCGTAGCAAATTCAAGATTGAGTATTTGTTTTTTGCAAAAACATGGAAACAAGATGCTTCCGCAATTATAAGCATAAGCGAAGGAAGCTTGCGCCAGGGGCGCCTGACGAACCATCACACGCTGGCGCAAGTCTCCAGACTTGTGTCCATCGTAGCAAATTCAAGATTGAGTATTTGTTTTTTGCAAAAACATGGAAGTGAGCCATCCCGAACTTGCTTCGGGGCAAGATGCTTTCGCAATTATAAGCACAAGCGAAGGAAGCTTGCGCCAGGGGCGCCTGACGAACCATCACAACATTATAACACCTCCCGCGAAGGTCTTACCGAAGGGTGACCTGAGCAACGTTAAAGTCAAGAGTTGGGAGACGGTAGTCAGTAGCTTTAACACACACGCTGGCGCAAGTCTCCAGACTTGTGTCCATCGTAGCAAATTCAAGATTGAGTATTTGTTTTTGCAAAAACATGGAAACAAGATGCTTCCGCAATTATAAGCACAAGCGAAGGAAGCTTGCGCCAGGGGCGCCTGACGAACCATCACAACATTATAACACCTCCCGCGAAGGTCTTACCGAAGGGTGACCTGAGCAATATTAAAGTCAAGAGTTGGAAAAATCACTTGTCCATCAAATGAGGGGTTAGTAAAAACTCATTTACAAGCCCTTGAGTTGGCAGTGGTTGGTCGGGCTAAAGCCTGAAGACCAACACGGGAGAGGTAGTTTTTTTGTTGAATTGACTGCGAAAACCTTCCAGGATTTTTTAGCACATGCTGGCGCAAGTCTCCAGACTTGTGTCCATCGTAGCAAATTCAAGATTGAGTATTTGTTTTTTGCAAAAACATGGAAGTGAGCCATCCCGAACTTGCTTCGGGGCAAGATGCTTTCGCAATTATAAGCACGAGCGAAGGAAGCTTGCGCCAGGGGCGCCTGACGAACCATCACAACATTATAACACCTCCCGCGAAGGTCTTACCGAAGGGTGACCTGAGCAATATTAAAGTCAAGAGTTGGAAAAATCACTTGTCCATCAAATGAGGGGTTAGTAAAAACTCATTTACAAGCCCTTGAGTTGGCAGTGGTTGGTCGGGCTAAAGCCTGAAGACCAACACGGGAGAGGTAGTTTTTTTGTTGAATTGACTGCGAAAACCTTCCAGGATTTTTTAGCACATGCTGGCGCAAGTCTCCAGACTTGTGTCCATCGTAGCAAATTCAAGATTGAGTATTTGTTTTTTGCAAAAACATGGAAGTGAGCCATCCCGAACTTGCTTCGGGGCAAGATGCTTTCGCAATTATAAGCACAAGCGAAGGAAGCTTGCGCCAGGGGCGCCTGACGAACCATCACAACATTATAACACCTCCCGCGAAGGTCTTACCGAAGGGTGACCTGAGCAATATTAAAGTCAAGAGTTGGAAAAATCACTTGTCCATCAAATGAGGGGTTAGTAAAAACTCATTTACAAGCCCTTGAGTTGGCAGTGGTTGGTCGGGCTAAAGCCTGAAGACCAACACGGGAGAGGTAGTTTTTTTGTTGAATTGACTGCGAAAACCTTCCAGGATTTTTTAGCACACGCTGGCGCAAGTCTCCAGACTTGTGTCCATCGTAGCAAATTCAAGATTGAGTATTTGTTTTTTGCAAAAACATGGAAGTGAGCCATCCCGAACTTGCTTCGGGGCAAGATGCTTCCGCAATTATAAGCACGAGCGAAGGAAGCTTGCGCCAGGGGCGCCTGACGAACCATCAATTATAACACCTCCCGCGAAGGTCTTACCGAAGGGTGACCTGAGCAACGTTCAAGTCAAGAGTTGGGAGACGGTAGTCAGTAGCTTTAACACACACGCTGGCGCAAGTCTCCAGACTTGTGTCCATCGTAGCAAATTCAAGATTGAGTATTTGTTTTTTTGCAAAAACATGGAAGTGAGCCATCCCGAACTTGCTTCGGGGCAAGATGCTTTCGCAATTATAAGCACAAGCGAAGGAAGCTTGCGCCAGGGGCGCCTGACGAACCATCACAACATTATAACACCTCCCGCGAAGGTCTTACCGAAAGGCATTTATAGACATTTGAAATAACAAATGTAAGTAATACATCAACACTCTATATGCAACAGTGTTGCATTTTATTATTTTAAGTATATTGCAACCTTGTTGCATTAAAATTAAAACCATGAAAAATTTTAAAACAATTCTATTGAATGTTATTTCTTTCTTAATTTTCAAATTAGGTATATTTTCGTCTGTTTATGCCCAAAAAATTTTTGAACCCCCTCCCCAAGATCAGAAAAAAATCATCAAAGCCACCCAAATTACTGCCAACCTCAAGATAGATGGAGTGTTGAATGAGTCGGTTTGGGCGAAAGCAAAAAAATACCAGGCGTTTACTCAGGTAGAACCCAATCAGGGACAAGTTTCGGATTTTATTACCGAGGTAAAAGTTTTGTACAATGACCAATACTTGTACATTGGGGCTTTTTGCAAAGATAGTTTGGGCAAAAAAGGACTGAGAGTACCCAACTTGCGCCGTGACTTTGACTGGGGCAGCGGCGACTTGTTTGGGGTGGTGATAGATGCTTTTCGAGACGAACGCAATGCCATCAGCTTTCAGACCAACCCCTACGGAGCCCGACGCGACATGCAGGTGTTTGACAGCAATATTTTTGATACCGATTGGGATGGATTTTGGAAAGTGCGCACCAGCCGTACTGATGAGGGATGGATTGCCGAAATGCGTATTCCCTGGGCTACCATTCGTTACCCAAAGGGTGATCATCAGGAATGGGGAATTAACTTTGTAAGGCGGGCCCGGCGGGTAAACGAAATATCGAGTTGGGCAGCCTACCCCAGGGCTTTTAACCCTTACCGCATGAGTTATGCGGGCATTCTCAAAGGTATCAAACCTCCCCCACCCTCTACCAACATTCGCGTCCAACCTTATGTATTTGCTTCTGCCAATCGCAATAACGATTCTACCAACTTATTTGCCTCCGATAACCTGTTTACCAAAATGGGGGGCGAAGTCAAGTGGGCTATTACTCCTAATACGGTGTTAGACTTCACCGTCAATACAGACTTTGCCCAAACCGATGTAGACCGCCAGGTAGTAAACCTGACTCGTTTTTCGGTCTTTTTACCCGAAAGAAGGCAGTTTTTTCTTGAAAACGCCAGTTTGTTTGCGGCAGGGAGCAATGACCATGTACAACCTTTTTTTAGCCGAACTATTGGCTTAGACAATCAAGGTAATCCCATTCCAATTGACGCAGGTTTGCGGCTCACCCATCGTAGTTCTAAACGAAGCATGGGAGCCTTGATGGTACGGCAACGAGGTCTCGGTGATAGTCCAGCCGCCAACTTTGGGGTATTACGCTACGTGCAAAACTTTGGTAAACAAAACCGCCTGGGGGGAATGGTGACCGCCCGATACGACGAAGCACTAGAGCATCAAGGGATACAAGACCGTTATAATTTTACGGGGACAATAGATGGCTTTTTTCGCTTTAATCGCCCCTTGTCATGGCAGTTTTATGTATCAGGCTCCGAAACCAAAGACCAAAACAGCAATGGCTGGGCGGGATATTCGAGCTTGCGCTACAGAAGCAATCAATGGTATTTTTACTACGATTATCAATTTATTGAAAAGAACTACGAATCTACGGCGGGTTTTGTCCGGCGACGCAACTATATGGCCAATAGTGGGGGAGGTTATGCTATTTTGCGTCCAAGCTGGAAACCCAAGTTTATTCGTTCCTACGAGCCAGGGGTTTTTGCCACGGTGATCCACCGCAACGAAGACCGACAGTTTTTGGAAAGTTCGGTCACCTTTTTTCCCATCTGGATATTATTTCAAGACGGAAGTCGATTGGTTGGCGAGATAGAGCCTACCCGCCAGAATTTACTCAACACTTTCAGCCCATTGCTTGTAGACATTGCTCAAGGAGAGTACGATTATACTCGTTACAGGCTTACCTACTCCTCCGATATTTCTAAAAAACTTTCTTTTTATCTGCAATACGAAACAGGTAATTTTTTTGATGGTCAGCTGGACACCTATCAGGCACGATTGACAACTGCCCCCATACCTCACACCTATTTTTCGGTAAACTATCAATACAACAATGCCCGACAATTAGGGACAGAAAAGGAAAGCAAAGAAGCTCACTTGATTGCTCCTGAACTAAGGCTGGCGCTCAATGCAAGGGTTCAATTAAACGCTTTTTATCAATACAATTCTTTGTCAAAATTTGCCAATTGGAATATTCGTTTTTCCTGGGAGTTTCAACCTTTGTCATTCATTTACCTGGTCTTTAACGATACCCAAAACGAAGGGCTTACGTCGGTTCAACACGCTCAGCAAGTCATAGGAAAAGTTACTTATCTAAAACAATTTTAGTGGATGCTTATTGCTCCATCAAAAAGCGGTTTTCCTCAATATTGGGAAAATCGCTTTTTACCTTCTTATAAGAGCGTCCAAAAGATTGTCTGTTTCAAGAGGGTCAAAGCGCTCTGCGATGTTATTGACAAGGTATCTCTTTATTAGATGATGCCCATAAATAAAAAAATGGCAGCCGCTCTAACCTTACGGCTGCCGAGCCAGAGACGGGAGTCGAACCCGCGTCCTACTGATTAGCAGTCAATTGCTCTACCTAGCTGAGCTACTATGGCGGTTTGCTTGAGGTATCACCCCCAACGCAAGTATTACTCTTCAACAATCAACACAGTTTGTCATGACCTGCTACCCTTGCTCTGCCACTGAGCTACTCTCTTATGTTGTTTTTTGTTAAGATGGTAAGAGAGAGGGGAATCGAACCCCTGCACTGGGTGTTTACAAACTGTTTGTGGCTCAAGAGCAATTAAGTCTAAAGCTGCGGAGCGAAAATCTATAGCTAACTGGGCTAATTTGCCTTGCTTCTGTCACTAAACAAAGTAAACTGCCACTTCACAATAAACTTAAGTCTGAAGCTATCTCCGTGGCCTAAATATGCTAAAACTATGGGGTAAAAAAAAGAATGGTTTAAGTAAAAACAGAGTTATCAAGCGAGATATAGTGCTTGGGTTGAATATTCCAAATTATGACTGACCTTTCGCAGGTCAAAAATTTGTTTAATAAAATGATATACCATTCGGCAAACAAGCTAATACAATGCTTTGGGTGTCTATGAGCCGTTATTTCCCCTAATTAAGTTCGGCTTAGAGCTCCGAGCTTGCACTTGGGGAGCAGGCAGACCTGTTCTTGGAGAGGTCAAGCACATCAACTGTAACTTGTTTTGTCTAAACTACGCCAAACCGCAGGGCAAATCCAGCTAACGCGGTCTCAATTATTCACTGTATTTTTTATCACGTAAACAAAAGACCAGTTAATTTTTTGGGGAATAAAGATAAGGATTTTTAAGTCTTGATGTTTTTAGTTCATAACAACTTTTAACCCTCTGGCACAAAAGCAATGACTTAAAACTTCAACGGAAGAAACATTTTAGTAGCCACGTTTTGTTGATTACACTTTCCTGGAGTCCAAGCCGGCATTTTCTCGAAGATTTGTAATAAGAGTATGTTTAAAAATCATAATCTGGGCTAAAAAAGTGATTTTTACGCGCTAGCTTCGTTAATTTTTGCGTCAATAACTTTGGCTATTCACTTAAAAATATGCCTCGCCAGCACAAAAAACTCATCATTTTTAACTCCGAAGACAAAATTTAAACATACTCTAATCTCGTTTCAGCTTTGGTGAGCTTCTCCTTCGGTTTACCTTTTATTCGAGGCGCGGTCACTTTACCTTTTTTATCTACCACAAATTCTACCATGAAACTGGCCTGAAAATAATCTTGTTTGGGATGTTGAAAGCGATTGGTCAGGTATTTCATCAAAGCCTATTGCCCGCCAGAGTATTGGGGCATCTGTTCTACAAAAACATATACTACTTGTTTGCTTACACTATCGTAGGTAGCCACACATTCTTGGTAGTATTGAATATGAGGGAGATGATTAACACTCAAAGATGATAATTGAACGAAAAGGTATAAGGCTAAAAGTTTCATAGGTACTAGAATTTTACTTGGCACTGGATTTTACACCTTATTTTATCCAGTTTGATAGTATGCTGATTTTTAACAACTTATAAAATCAGTAGATGGAGGTAGTCCTACCTTTCACCGTGTATGATTGAAAAAATTTCCATACATACTTTAATGTGGTACTACAGTGAGTGAAAATAAGGGCGTTTTTCCTTGAAGGGACATATTATGCGCTCAGGTTTGCTCTTTATGAGGGCTCTTCACTAGGGCAACCACAAGGGATTGCCCCTACATCACCTTGATTTAGACATAAATACCTGTATATCAGAGATTTTAAAAACTGGTAGTCCTACCTTTCACCGTGTATGATTGAAAAAATTTCCATACACACTTTAATGTGGTACTACCGTAAATGGATACATATCAGAATAAATGTTTACCCGGTGAATAACGGTAGGTAATATAGCCCGACACAGTTTTTACCTGAACCGGGCGATGCATTTAAATTTTATTCAACTTATTCATTTTCTCTATCAAATCGCCCGTGATGGCCACCACCGCAGGTTTCGGAATATTGTCTTTATCAAAAGGCCATTGGCTTGTAGGATTTTTCACATCTTTAGTTTGCTCGCCCGGATGTTGCACACTCAAAAATAATGTCTTGCCATCGGGCGAAAACCAGGGACCAGTGAGTTCAGCATCTCTTGGAGCAGAAGCTACCCGAATTACCTTTCCGGCGTCTTTTCCGTGGCGTGGAATCACAAACAAACCATTGTTTTTAAAAGGCATATAAGGTTTTCCTTTTTTGTTCATCGAGCTACCCGATATATCGGAGGTCATCCAAAGGTTTCCTGCCAAATCAAAGGCTAAATTATCAGGGCAAGAAAAGCCGTTTTCTTCGCCACCTGCCAGGTAAGTAGAGGCTTTAAAGGTGAGGGCATCGAAAGCTCCCTTGGTTTCTTCAATTTTTAGAATGGAACCGTGAAAATCTTTTTTGCTATTATTGTTGGTGAGCGAAACAAATATATTTCCAGTAATGGGGTCAATTTCAATGTCTTCAGGACGGTTTAACTCGGTGGCTCCCAATAGTTTGGCAGCTTCCCTTGCCCTGATTAAAACCTCGGTTTGGTCTTTGAATTTTTTCTTTAATGCGGGTTGTGTTTCCCAATCCAGCGCAAGCCATTGTCCTTTTTCTGTATTGGCTACATACAACGTTCCTTCTTTTAAAGAACCTGGTTTAGATGAGATAAACTTATACAAATGTTCATTATTTTTATCATCTCCAGTATAAGCCACTATTCGCTTATCGGCTAGTTCATACAAAGTACAACATTCATGGGCAAACCTTCCAAGGGCAATGTGCTTTTGGGCAGTGCCGTCTTTTGGGTTTATTTCTACTACCCAACCATAATGCTCTGGTGGATAGTTATAAAATTTTTCCCAGTCATACAGGCTTGGTATATGGGTGGCTTGGTTGTTTTTATCGTACTCGGTTTCGCCAAAAAAACTATCGTAGTTTTCTTCACAGGTAATAAAAGTTTTCCAGGGAGTAATGCCACCCGAACAATTACTATGGGTACCTATTACTGTAGTTTTGCCCTTGATGGGCATATCCCAGTTGAGTCGCATGGGAGTTTGTGCAGTAATTCGTCGATTGAGAGGATCGTTCTGTACTACCTTCCATTGACCATTTTCTTCTTTCACTCTGACAATGCTTCCACCCACATTGTACATCTCCTTGTCTACCTGTGCTTTGGTTCTATGTTTCTGTGGGTTTTCGTATTTTTCATAATCAAAGTCAGACACAAAAAGTGGGTTGATATATTCATGGTTTACCCATAACAGTCCGTCTTTAGGGTTCTTTTCATCAAGGGGAATAAAACAAGTAAAATCATTGTTGAACCCAAAGGTGTCTTTATCACTGATTTGATCACCCCATTTGATTACGATATGATAATCTAACCCTTTGGCAAGTAATAAATCATCTTTATCCGAAGCAGGCAACGCTTCCAATACCAGCGTTTTCAAATTTTCAAGGTTTCCCTTAGATAGGGTATCAGTAGTATGAGCAGGGGTACTGGTGCCACCACAACTTGTTAAAAACGGAGGAGCTAACATAGCTCCTAAACTAGCTTTGCCCAAAAAGGACATAAATTCTTTTCGGCTATACTTTTTGTTTTTAGTCTCCATTTGAATTGTTTGTCAATGATTGCCCATGTTTATTTATTTTTGAAATAATCCCAAGTCAATTTTGCGATGTCAGCAATTATCTTTTGGTTGGTGGCATCACTTTCTAAAGAGTTGCTTACCAACACACTTACATAGAAATAAGAGTTGTCTGGCAGAAAAACAATCCCAATATCATTTACAGCTCCTGTTAAGCCTTGTTTGTTTTTTCCTGAATGACCAGTTTTATGAGCCACCACCGCATCTTTAGGTAATAAGCCTCTGATACTTTTTTTACCAGTTTTGGTACCTTTTAGCACATCCAACAGAAAGTTATAGCTCTTGGTACTTAATAGGTTATCATTGTTTTCAAAAAACAACTGCAGCACTTGATTGGCTGCATTGGCTGTAGTCCAATTTTCATACTGATGCTTCCATTTGGCTTGCATTACAATTTCGTTATGGACAATGGCAATGTCTTTAACCCCTATTTTATGGACATAAGATTCTACTACTTTAGTGCCTCCTATTAGTTTAAAAAGCACATCACACCCTAGGTTATCGCTCCAGGCAACAGTATATCTAAGTATTTCGGCTAAAGTTAACTTTGCCCCGTTTGGGTACTTTTTTCTTAGAGGGCTCCACAAATGGCTATAAGCGTTAACCATTTTTTGGGTAATGGCAATTTTTTCGTTCAAGCTAAACTTTCCTTGGTCAACTTGATGCAATACTGCCAATGCCAGGTGATATTTAAATACACTTTGCATGGGCAGACGCTTATTACCGTTAATAGAAATGGCATCTGCTGAATTACTCCCTCTAATTGCCACCCCAACAGTAGCTGATTTACCTTTGAATACCTGATGGATTTTTTGTTTAAGAACCTCAATGGATTGCGCTTTTACAAATCCAAAAGCGAGTAAGAAGAATAGAGTAAATAGTGATGTTTTACTTGTCATTTGTTTTCTTTAAATGATTACCTGATTGTAGACAATATTGTCATGTTTACCATCCATAATAACCTTTTGGCACTACTCCTTTTAGACGTAAGTATACTACACATTGTCCCCTATGATGGATGATGTGATTTTCCAGGGCATAAAATAAACGCCATACTGGGATAGTGTCACCTGCAAACTTACAGCTAGACAGGAGTTTTTCATTGGATAGCTCGTCAATTGACTGTCGTACAAAGGTGTACATTTTTTTTAATTCTTTAATAATATTCTCCTTAGACATTTGCACAGGAAGCTTTACATCCTTGTAAGGGTTTTTGAGCCCTGCACGCCCAGACAACTGCCCACAGGTATAAATTACACAATGTCGCCATTGCTCGGTAAAGGTCATCGCCTCATCGGTATATTTAAAGGTGAACAACTCAGCAGGCATTTGCCCTACATTAGTCAGCGTCATGGTTTCGGAGCGAAGCCAGGCTGCCTTCAGTTCTTGCCGGAGCGATTTGATGGCTTGGTCATCCTGCTTTTCTGCAGTACCCTTCAAGACAGCCAGCCTTGCTTTGCTACTTTCTGTTTGACAGCCCCATAATGAAAGCAGACTTAGGCCTAAAAAATTCTTAAGAAAACGAGTACGATTCATTTCAAATTTGATTTATAAATTAAGGATTATTGCAGCGAATAGTATCTTGTGTTGATCAATTTATTTCAACCACATGGTAAAGTAAGTGATTTTTTTCAAATGCAACAATGTTGCATTTAATATATATAGGTGAAAGGCGTGAGAAAGTCAGTCAGTGCTTTATCAATCAAAGCTATGGACATATTTTTACAAGAAGCCTGGCGATAAGAGATTAGTCAAATGGCTCAGGCTATTTTGGTAGTTTTACTAATTCTTATGAGGTAAGCCTGAACGAATGTTGTATCATTGGGGTGTGAGGTACAATTAGTCAAAATCCATCCTCAAAACCATTTTTGTTTAAGTGTAAGTCCTACAGTTTTCCTATGAAAAGATACAGCACAATACAAAACCAAGATGAAGTTAATCACCTCTTTCAGGTGTTCTTCGATTATGTGAGATTATTAACAGCTATTCCCCAAAGCGACCAGGATTATTGCCGTCAACTCTTTGAACCCGTTTATGCTCCCAAAAACACATTACTGGAAACCCAAGGAACTGTACATAAATACCACAATTTCATTGTTTCTGGATTTATTCGGAATTACCACCTTGATGGTAAACAAAGAGAGGTTACTATAGATATTAATGATGGTCCAAGGTTCTTTACTTCTTACAACCACTTTGTCCACCAAACGGTTTCTAACGAAAACCTACATTGTATAACTGATTGTAAGTTGCTTAGAATCAGTAGAGAGAATGTAAGCAAAGCAAGAGATGTGGGGATTACATCGCAAGAGTATAGTGAGAAAATGCTTCAATATTATGTAGAATCAAGTAAGCAAAGAATGATTGATTTAACCACTTTGACAGCAAAAGAACGCTACCTTAAATTAATGCATAACCGTCCAACAATCATCAAAAATGTCCCTTTAATCTATATTGCATCATATTTAGGCATAAACCCCGGAAGTTTAAGCCGAATTCGTCAAGAAATATAATGGGTTGATTTCTTCACAAATGTGAAGACCAGTTTTTTATGATTTTATGTACATTGTGAACTTTAAATAAATTCATAAAAATGATAAAAAACTTATTCAAACCTTCCGAAAAATATGAGGGCGTTTTGCCTATTCAGGTATATGTGATGAAACTCTTCTTTTTGCTCATGTTTCTGTTTGCTGCCAAAGATGCCTGGATAGAACTATTTACCCATCAAAAAAAGTGGAACCCTGAAATTGCCATTGCTTGGTGTGCCATAGCTGCCTATACCACATTGGCAGGTGTAGGGGTGTTTCGCACGTTAAAAATGTTGCCCATCATGCTGTTCATGTATTTTTATAAAGGCCTGTGGCTTTGTTTTGTGGCATATCCTCTTTGGAAAACCGATCAACTTTCGGGAACCGAAGAAGAAGGGTGGACTCAAGTTTTTATCTTGATTGTTATTCCAATTATTTTTACCCCTTGGAAATATGTTTTCAAAACCTATATTCTTGGAAGAAGTAACTAAACTGCTCGGCAGCGTGTAACCAAAACCAAGTATATTATCTGTCTTTTATATTCCTGAGTTATCACTTCGCTCAAACCTAGGTTAGAACACTATAAGTCATTTCGTGTTTACAAAAACCACCGTTTAAAAAAATAGCCAGCAGGAACACCCACTGGCTAATCTTGATAACAATGATACTTAGGAACGTGATCGCAATAACTGTCCGGTTTAGAACATATCTCCTAATGCATCGAGATCAAGTAACTTTAAAAGGTACTACTGATTGACTTGTGTAAAACTGAATATGGTTGAATATCATGAAGCTTGATGAATGTCAGTTGTGGGAAGTTTTTTACCAAACAAGAATTTTTCGAATATTTATCCCTCTATCTTGCTTGAAACAAAAATACATGCTACCTTTGTCATACAAACCTAAAAAGTATGGGTGATTACTTGCCGATTGTGGCAAAAATAGATAAAACCTTTTTTATCCCTCTATATTGGTTAAATAATTATTACTACCTTTGTTTCACAAAACTTCTTTATCAAAAAAAGAAAGTTTAAACAAAGTACAAGAGACAGCTTATGGAAAAGGTAGAAAAAATACCATTGGGGGAATTGTTTATTATAAAAAGTGGGGCAACCCTTACCAAGCGCTACACCGAGAGCGCCAAGGCGCGCCCTATGCAAGTAGTAAAAATGAAACACATTGACCATAGTTTGGGCAAGGTAGATTGGGGCAAAGTGGAAGCAATGGCGTTGGAAATACCCAACGAAGACCGTTTGCTACATCGCAGCGATTTGTTGTTTGTGGCAAAGGGCGACCGAAACACTACCATACCTTTGAGCAATTTGAGCACGGATGAGTATGCAGTGCCTAGCAACCATTTTTTTATTCTGAGGTACAAACGCGACTGGAAAAGTCGCCTACACCTAGAGTATGTGGTGTGGTACCTCAACGAAGCGGCACAAGGCTATTTTGCCCAACAGGGCACGGGGGCAACCGTCAAGAATATCTCTATGAAGGTATTAGAAAACATAGAAGTACCCTTGCCTGCCCTACAAGTGCAACAAAAAATAGCGCAAACTTATGCCCTGCTTCAGCAAGAGGCGCGAGACTTTGAGGCATTGCAAGGGGTGCGCAAACAAATATTGAAGGGAGTGTTAAACAAAATAACGGGAGATGAAACAAAGCAAAAAAACTAAATTACTGCAAGAGTTTGAGGAGTTGAGTCAAAAGCAAAGCAATGAGTACATAGGGCTACAGCTGTTTTTGTTGGTGTGGGCACAGGCAGGCAAAAGGCTAAAGCTGCCCAAAAACCTTGATATAATGCCCTTTTTAAGGGGGATGTACTCCACCATAGAGGAGCTCAAAGAAGTGGCTGACAAGCTGGGGGCGCACTTGGGCATAGACCAGGCAGTGCCTTTCAGAAACCTACTCAACCTTAGTAAGCGCTTTGTAGATGCCGAGGCTATAGCTCATTGGCGCAGCATTATAAATAGACTGTGGCAACGCCCCGCTCCGCCCGAAGACTGGCAGCAAATATATGTACAGGTGGTAAACCAATATTTGACCCATCCCAGTGCTACCGATGGTTGGGGCGACCCTGTGGGTTTTAATCAACTATTGGCAACCTTGGCGGCAAGGCTTTCGCCAGAGCTACGGAGTCTCTATTGCCCTTTTGCCTATGGCAATGGCATAGCCCTGGCACTGCACCAACAAAAGCCTAGCACGAGTCGCGAACTATGGGCGCTCGACCAAGTAACCGATGCGCACCTCATTAGTCAGTGTACTGCTTTTGTCATGGGTTGGCAAAATACGCACTTAGACATTGGTCCTTTTTTGCGGGTAAAAGACTACGCGCTTACCCCTGTAGACACGGTGTTGGGCATATTACCCGTGCGCAAACAACATCCGCATAGCTTGGTGAGTGAGCTATTGCCTTATATTAAACAAGCGCGCATGTCGGCGCTGGTAACGAGTGCCGCTATATTGTATAAGGGCAGTCCGCGCAACGAGTATGAGGTGGCAAATTTGAGAATCGAACTATTGAAAAGCGGCATGTTGCGGGCTATAGTGGCGTTGCCTTCTAACCAGAAGTTTTACTCGCGCATAAAAATGGTGATGTTGGTGTTTGACACCAGCCAACGGTTCGACGAGGTGGTGGTGATCAATGCCGAACACATCAACCAAGCAAAAACCCGTTATAAAACGCTGGAAACCGAAGATATTGAAAAAATTGTAAATACTATAGAACAACGAAAGGAGGTGGAATTTTTTAGTAAAGTGTATAAAAACGAACAACTTTATGATGCCCATATGGGTATGAACATCGCTGCATTGGTGCCTGCCAAAGCTACCAAAGAAGAACTAAAGTCTTTGGAAGAACTGGCGCAGGAGGAGCAAACGCTCAAGACTCGTTTAGCTGAGCTACGAGGTACGCTAGATAATAATATTGGTGATCTTTTAGATTTATGAGTAGCTACAAGCCTTGAGCCATCAGCTACAAGTAAACTAAAGCTGTAGCAAGCGATTGGTGTTAAGAATTTGTGCGATTAAATCGCTGATAGTAAATCAGTTAAAAACGTACTATTGTTTACCAATAACTTTGTCTTGTTACTTAATTTTAATCCATTTATAATGATAAAAAACAAAAATTTGGTGTTTTACGACACCAGGTCATCGGGCGACAACCCCGTTTTTGACCAAATACTACGAGCGGACACGTATGTTACCGACCACGCGTTCAACCTATTGGAAACGCATCATATAGAGATAAAAAAACGCCCCGATGTGGTGCCTAGCCCAGAGGCGCTCATTGCCAACAATTGGCTCCCTTCAGACTTAGCTAAGGGCAGTACCGAGTATGAGGCAATGCGCCACATACACGAGTTGTTCAATACGCCCCATAGCTATAATGTAGGCTATGGCAACCTGAACAACGACGACCTCTTGGTGCGCTTTGGGTTTTACCGCAATGGCTTAACCCCCTATACCCACCAATGGCAACGGAGTTGCCGACGTGTAGACTTGCGGACTATAGTGACGTTGTATTACCTCCAAGCACCCAATGCATTGGTGTTTTCGAAGAATGCGGCGGGCAAGGTGAGCCTTGAACTGGATGATATAGCGCAGGCAAATGGCTTGACTGTAGGCAAAGGTGCTACCAATGCCCAAACCATCATGGAGCTGGCAAAACTACTGCACAATGCCAACCCTATGCTCTGGGAACAGGCTTTGGGCTTTTTTGACAAAAAAGAAGATCAAAACAGAGTAAAAGCTGCCCAAGGACAAATAGAAGGGGTAAATGGGGCGCTCTTGGTAGACGCACAACTAGGCGCTGACGCTGGTTTTCAACAGCCTGTGCACGTGTTGGGGCAGGTAGGAAAAGATGTGCATTATGTACCGCTCGATGATCCCGACTTGAGCACTTTGAACACCAAAAACCTCGAAAGCCGTTTTTGGGTGCAAAAGAAAAAGTTGACCGACGAAAAGCTATTGCTGAACTGGAAACACCGCGATCCTGCTGTGTTTGATGCGGCACGTGGGGCACTTATCAAACGCAATGCAGCTTTTGTGGCTAATAACCCAAACTTGATGCAGCAATTGGGCGAATATGTGGCAGGAAAAAGTTTTGCCCACCGCAACAATGTAGACCTGGACGCTCAGTTGTACCAAGGAGGTTTTTGGGCAACAAACGAAAAACGTTTTTTTGCTGAGTTTCACGAGGCGCCCAATGCCCAGGAAAAAATGCAGGTGGTAAACACGGCGCCTACTCAACGGACGGCAGCTATTGGCCAACGCATTTTGTACCGCAACTTTGTGCACGACATGGGGGCGTTGGGTATGACTACCGATTGGCAAAGGTTTATTGCTGACAGTGTGGCTCCAGTGAGCGACTTAGCCACTTTGAAAGACTACAAAGGCGGCAGAAAGAGGTCGATAGAACGGTTTTTGGCAGATGCCGAGGCGCTATTGAACGCGGGTGGGCTCAGCCAACACCAAAGCTCACTCTTGGAGGCTTGGGTAGACGTTTTTGCAGAGTCAAGCTTTTAGTGACAAGTGATTGACTTAGCAACTGATGTTACACATTGTGATCCAACACTACTTACTTTAATTGTTAGATGGCTTTATGGTTTTATGGTTGCGCGAAGCGTTGCTCAACTCCTAGTTATTCAAACAATAAATCAAATTTGCGTAACTTGACTTAGAAAATAATTGATTGACAATAAAAATAACACAGAACGCTGACAAAACATTGAACACAAAAAAAGCAAGTGTGTATACACCTGCTCTTCATTAAGTTGATAAGGGAATCTGACAGTTTGAAAACCCAAAGCAGTAACTTTGGCGAGTGTGCTTTGAGGATGAGTAAAACTACAGGAGAGGTTTGTCGCCTTGCCTGAGATTCCTTTTTTTTATTATATACAAAGATACAGAAAACACCAAGCCTTTGCAAAAAAGCACTCAAGGGTCGCTGTTCGCAATATAGCTTTTGTATATTTACGCTTGGATGTATGAATGTATGGTTTTATTGTTTTATGGCTTTATGGTTCGCGAAGCGGCTGCTTCATTAAGTTGTCTGTTTTTCGCTAGGGCGACCATTCCGATAAATCGAGAACTTCCATTGCATTACAGCAAGGGGTAGCCCCTACAAATTTGCCCTTAATTTACACGTAAACACTTGTATATCAAGGATTTTCGAAGCTTCACACACTCCTAATTGGTAATTATCAATTCTGAGAAACTATCGACTAAATAAGAAGCTACCGACTCCCGACTATTGACTAAAAAACTAATAGATATTGAAAAAGAAAATTACTTTGGCATGGCTCGAAAACTTTTTGTTTCAAGCCTGTGATATTTTACGAGGCAACATGGATGCCTCAGAGTACAAGGAATACATTTTTGGCATTTTGTTTTTAAAACGCCTCAACGATAAGTTTGAGCAAGACCAAGAGAAACGACGCAAAGCACTAGAAAAAAAAGGGCTGGCTGCCGAGGTGGTCGCCCGTGCGCTCAACAAAGCCAATGCCTATGATTATTACATCCCCGAAAACGCCCGCTGGAAGGGCAAAGACGGGATTCAACACCTTAAAAAACACGTGGGCGATGCGCTCAACAAGGCTTTGGCGGCTATAGAAGACGCCAACCTAGATAAGCTGTCGGGGGTGCTAAAGAGCATTGATTTTAACCGCACCATTGGCAAAAACAAAAAAACGCTCGACGATACCAAGCTGATTAATTTTATTCAGCATTTCGACACGGTAGACTTGCGCGACGAAAACTTTGAGTTTCCTGATATATTGGGGGCGGCTTACGAATATTTGATCAAGTTTTTTGCCGATAGTGCGGGCAAAAAGGGGGGCGAGTTTTATACCCCTGCCGAGGTAGTAAAGCTGATGGTGCAATTGCTAGAGCCCGCCCCCAACGCCGAGGTATACGACCCTACTTGTGGCTCGGGTGGGATGCTCATTCAATGCAAAAACTACGTAGAGGCACGCTACAACAACGCGTCTAAGTTGAGTTTTTATGGGCAAGAGCTCAGCGGCACCACTTGGGCGCTGTGCAAAATGAACATGCTCTTTCACGACATTTATGACGCTAAAATTGAGCAAGGCGACACGATTAACAACCCGCTGCATGTAGTAGATGGCGAGCTTCAGCGCTTTGATGTAGTGATGGCAAACCCGCCTTTTTCGGCAGATTATAAGCAAGATAACATCATAGGTTTCAAAGACCGCTTTAGGCACTGGATGCCCGAAAAAAGCAAGGCTGATTTTATGTTTGTGCAACACATGGTGCGGGTGCTCAAAGACAACGGCAGAATGGGCGTGGTGATGCCGCACGGGGTGTTGTTTAGAGGGAGCACCGAAAAAGACATGCGCCATTGGCTGCTTGAGCGAGGCTACCTCGATGCGGTGATTGGCTTGCCTGCTTCGTTGTTTTACGGCACAGGCATACCTGCCTCTTTGATTATTATCAATAAAAAAGGGGCTGACAAACGCCGCAAGGTGTTGTTTATCAATGCCGACCGCGAGTACAAGGAAGAGAAAAACCAAAACAAGCTGCGCCCCGAAGACATCAGCAAGATTACTTATGTGTATCATCAGCGCCAAGAGCTGCCCCAATATTCACGCTTGATGAGCTACAACGATTTTTTGCGCGAAGATTATAATTTTAACATTCGCCGCTATGTAGACAACTCGCCCCCTGCCGAACCTCAAGACGTGCGGGCGCATTTGCACGGGGGCATTCCTGCCGCCGAGGTAGCCGCACTAGAGGCTTATTGGCAAAACTACCCTGGGCTGCGCGAACGCGTGCTGGTGCCTTACCCCTCACAAGCTGGTTATATGCAGTTTGCCGACAGCATAGCCGACAAAGCCACGCTGAAGGCAGCGCTGGAGCAAAGCCCCGAAATAGCCCAAAAGCACCAACAATACGAAGACAGCATCGCCCAATGGTGGCAACAGCACTTGCCCCAGCTACAAGCCTTGCCTGAGCGCAAAAATGTGTATGAGTTGTTGCAAACTTTTTCGGAAACTATAGCCCAAGATTTTAGCCGTTTGGGGGTGTTGGATTTGTACAAAAGCCGAGGTGCTTTTGCTACTTATTGGGACGCTATAGAAACCGATTTGAAGTCGGTGGCGGCGAGTAATTGGAACGCCGAACTGATTCCTGACGACGAGATATTGCAATCGCAGTTTCCTGAGGTGTTGCGCGAGCTTGCCCAAAACGAGGCACGCCGCGACGAAATAGAGGCGTTGTTTGCCGAGGTAAACGCTTTGAGCCCCGAAGAATACCAAGAAAAAGAAGACGAGCGCACGGGGTTAGAAGAGGTATGGGTGTACCCCAAAGACGAGCTCAAAAGGATGAAGGAGAGGCTCAAGGGGCTGAACGGCAAAATAGGAAAATATGATAAATTGCTCAGAAATGTGCACGCGCGCTACAAGAAAAACGCCGCCGTGCCCGAAAAAGCCTTGAAAGCCGACAACGCAACGCGCAAAAAAGCTTTAGCAGATTTGCGAAAGCAACTCAAAACTGCCGAAACTGGCAAAAAGGCAGATTTGGAAAAACAAATAGCCGAACACCAACAACAAAGCGACGCCAACCAAGCCCAACTTGCCCAGCTCAAAGCAATGGAAGAGGGCTTGAACGAGGCACTCGCAAAATTGATAGCCGAATGGAACAATTTGCACGCCGAGCGAGCCGATGTAGCAACCGACCGCGACGCCTTGCAAGCCGAGCTACAACCCCACCTCGACCTAGAAACTGAGCTGAAAGAATGCAAAAAAGTGATAGGCGAAATACGCAAACGCAAGGAGGACTTGGTAGACAAAGCCCGCGAAAAGATAAGCCAAGCCGAGGCACAAGCCCTTATTTTGGCGCGTTGGCAACGCAGTTTGCACCACATTATTATGGATTATGTGCAACGCTACCAGCGAGGTTTGGCAACCGCTCTCGAACGCCTTTGGGACAAGTATAATACTACTTTGCAGGAGATTTTACGCGAAAGAGAGCAAGCCAATGAATTGTTGAATGGGTATTTAATGGAATTGGGGTATGAGTAATTGGGAAGAAAAAAAAATACAAGACTTTGCAGAAGTAAAAGGAGGTAAAAGATTACCTGCGGGAAAAGAATTTTCGCTAACTCCTACCAAACACCCATATCTAAGAGTAACAGATATGGTAAATGGAAGCATTGACACTTCTAATTTACAATATGTAGATGAAGAAATAGAAAAAGTTATTCGTAACTATAGAATATCAGCAGATGACTTATACATTACTATTGCAGGAACTATTGGCTCCGTAGGAAACATACCTGAATTACTTCATAATGCCTTACTAACAGAGAATGCGGCTAAAATCACAAACATAGACAAAAGCATTATTGACAAAAATTATCTGCAATACTACCTAAGTTCTGAAGAAACCAAATCACAAATTAACAAAGAAATAGGTATTGGAGGAGGTGTACCTAAACTTGCTTTATACCGCATATTAAACTTAGTAGTACAGTATCCTCCATTAACTTATCAACGCAAAATCGCCCAAATATTGAGCACAGTAGATCGGGTGATTGATGGCACCCAACGCGCCATTGAGAAATACCA
The DNA here is from genome assembly GCF_000169175.1 of Microscilla marina ATCC 23134. Classification (NCBI taxonomy): domain Bacteria; kingdom Pseudomonadati; phylum Bacteroidota; class Cytophagia; order Cytophagales; family Microscillaceae; genus Microscilla; species Microscilla marina. Next base: position 20,985 of record NZ_AAWS01000036.1, on the reverse strand, counting down.
AACGCTCAAAGAGGGGCTGATGCAAGATTTGTTTAGCCGAGGCATTGATGTAAGCACGGGCAAGTTGCGCCCGCCTCGCCAAGTAGCCCCCGAATTGTATCAAAAAACGGAGTTGGGCTGGATTCCAAAGGACTATAGTTTTGTACGGTTAGAAGACTTAACTTTGAAAATAATAGATGGGACTCATCATACCCCTAAATATACTGAAAGTGGAATACCTTTTTTAAGAGTAACAGATGTTCAAACAAAGGATATTAATTTTGATAAACTAAAGTTTGTCTCACTAGAAGAACATCAAATACTAACTAAACGATGTAATCCTGAAAAAGGAGACTTACTATTATCTAAGAATGGTACAATTGGGATTCCTAAGGTAGTTGACTGGGATTGGGAATTTTCTATTTTTGTTAGCCTTGCTTTAATTAAACCAAACCATAGACTAATTAATGTAGAATATTTACTATACTTTTTAAAATCAGAACTTATAAAAAATCAAATAATAAGACAAGCTAAACAAGGTACGGTAACTAACCTACACCTAGAGGAAATTAGAGAGTTTAAAATTGCTCAACCCCCAAGTATTCAAGAGCAAAATAACATTGTAGAAAAATTGAATAATTTGGAGAAGCAAATTGAGTCTGAACAAAAATCATTTCAAAAACTAAAAACCCTCAAACAAGCCCTTATGCAAGACTTGCTCACGGGCAAGGTATCGGTAGAGGCAGCCGAGGCAATGGTTTCCCCGAAAGGGGCATAAAAACAAGCCTACAATACAGGCAAACACCAGTCGGGTTTGTGTGACAACGCTAAAAAAACCTGACTGGTGTGGAATAAGTAGCATGCAATGAGTTTCTTGGTATTTTAACCAACTTCAAATAGCCTAGATTATTTACTCAAGTTACGCAGCAAACACTAGAACTACTTATTTTAAATATTTTAGTTGTTCAACCATCTCAAATAACTAGTTCTCAGGGTGGTGGTCTTAAGCGCAGCAGACCACCACCCTTGCCTCACTACTACCTTATTAACCACGCTTTTGGTCTGTCTTTTTTATAAGCAAAACAGACCTAGAAATCAAGCAATGATGGTAGCATTGTGTTGGTCAGGCTAAAGCCTTAAGACCAACACAGGAGGTAGTTATTTGAGATGGTTGGTGACTTAATGCCTTTGCATCTGCGTAACTTGAGTTATTTATATTACACCAACATCCAAAACTTACTATCATGTCGGAATACACAAATGTAGAACGCCCTTTTTTAGACCAACTCAGCGGTTTGGGTTGGCAAATACATCGCCCCAAAACCCGCAAGGGCATCCCAAAATCGGCTAAAGAATCGTTGCGCAACAACTTTGACGAAGTGGTGCTTGCCGAACGTTTCAAAGAAAGCCTCGACCTTGTCAACTGCCTACCCAATGGCAAGCCTTGGCTCACCGCCAAACAAAAAGACGAGCTCTTGCAGGGGTTTATCCAACTAGAGCAGAGTAGCTCTACTTTGCACGAAACCAACAAGGCGATTTTTGAGCGGGTACAAGAGGGCGACACGGTGGCTAAAAACGAGGTGACCCAACAAAAAAATGCCTTGGTACAATTTGTCGATTTCGACCATTGGCAAAACAACTTGTTCGATGCCGTGCCCCAGTTTAGGGTAAACACGCCCCACGGAGTAAATAGCTGCATCATTCCCGACATTGTGCTGTTTGTCAATGGGTTGCCCTGGGTGGTGGTAGAGTGCAAAGACCAAGACGTAGCCGACCCGCTCTCTGATGCCTTCGACCAGCTCAGGCGCTATGCCAACCAACGCCAGGACGATGTTTATAATGCCCACACTATAGAGGGTGAGCCGCGTTTGTTTTATTATAATTTGTTTAGCGTGCTTACCCACGGCATAGAGGCTAAAGTGGGCACCATTAGCGGCGAAATGGAGCATTATGCCCATTGGAAAGACATTTTTCCTGAGAAATATAAAACGCGCCCCATTGCCCAATACACCCCCAACCAACACACCAAAGACCCTGCCGTGCACCAAGAGGTGATGATTAGTGGTTTGCTCAACCCTGAGGTGCTCATAGATGTGTGGCAAAACTATACGCTGTTTTTTCAGCCCAACCAACAGCTAGAGGTCAAGATTATTTGCCGCTACCAACAATACCGCGCGGTGGGCAAGATACTGGAGCGGTTGCACCAACAAAGTAGCCCAATGGAGCGGTCGGGCACGGTCTGGCATACTCAAGGCTCGGGCAAGTCGCTCACGATGGCTTTTTTGGTGAGAAAACTACGCAATACGGTAGCACTCAAAGATTTTAAGGTGGTAGTGGTGACAGACAGAGTAGACCTAGAGAGTCAACTCTCGGAGACTTTGGCGTATACCAAAGACCAAGTGCGCAAGGTAAACAATAGGCATGACCTGCCTACTGCCCTTTCGGGCAATAGCTCTGACCTCACGATGGTGATGATTCATAAGTTTTTGGAAGAAGAGCAAAAGCACGCCCAATCGTTGCAAAAAGCAATGCAGCAAACAGACGATGTGCCCCAGTTTAAGCAGTTTTCTACGGTAAACGATTCTGACCGCATATTGATGATGGTAGACGAGGCGCACCGCACCCAAGGCGGCGACATGGGCAACAATTTGTTTTTGGCTTTTCCGAATGCCACCAAGTTGGGCTTTACGGGCACGCCCTTGCTCACCAACCGCCACAAACAAACCACCCAACAGCGTTTTGGCGGTTTTATAGATGTATACACGCTCAAAGAAGCGGTGCGCGATGGGGCTACTACCGATATATTATACATAGGCAAAACCAGCAAAGATAGGGTAGACTCGACAAAGCTGCACCAACAGTTTGAGGACGAGTTTAGCCAACGCACGCCCAAAGAAAAAGCTGAGATTGAGCGCAGGTACGGCACCATCACGGCTTATTTAGAGAGCGATGACCGCATCAAGAAAAACGCCCGCGATATGGTGGCGCACTATATTGCCGATGTGCTGCCCAATGGGTTTAAGGCGCAAGTAGTGGCTCCGTCGGTAATAGCCGCAGCACGCTACGAAGCTCAAATACTTGCTGCCATCAAAGAACGCATTGCCGAAGAAAAAGCCCGCTCCCACCCCGACCTTGAGCTGATAAAAAAGCTGGAGTTTTTGGATGCTTGCACGGTGGTGAGCATTGGCTCGCACAACGAGCAAGGCTACGTGAAGAAGGCGTATAACAAGGCTAAAAAACTGAAGGCGGAGGCGAACTTCAAAAAAGATTTTGACTATCACAAACCCGCCACGGGCATTGCTTTTTTGTGCGTGTGCGACCGCTTGCTCACGGGCTTCGACGCACCCATTGAGCAGGTGATGTATTTGGACAAAAACCTGCGCGAACACGAACTGCTTCAGGCTATAGCCCGCGTAAACCGTACCCGTAAGGGCAAAACCCACGGTTTGGTGGTAGATTATTTTGGGGTAACCAAAAACCTGAAAGAAGCCCTTGCCATTTATGCCGATGATGACATAGACAGCGAAGAATGGCAGGAGTTTACTGACTATTTCCGTGACATTAACAAGGAAATACCCATTTTAGAATCGCGCTTTGATCGCTTTATGCAGTTTTTGGTAGAAAAAGGTGGCTTGCCCGATATTGAAGATTTTGTGTACCAAAGGCTCAAAGACAAAGACCTAGAGCTAGACATAACGGAGGCTTGCGTAGAGGCTGCCGAAAATATTGCTTTTAGGGCGGAGTTTGATGTATTGCTCAAAGACTTTTTGCATAGCCTCGATACTTTGTTCAATGTACCCCAAGCTCAAGAATACCACATTCCGGGCAAACGCCTGGGCTACCTTGCCAACCGCATACGCCAACGTTACAAAGACCCTACAATGGACTTGGGCTGGGCAAAAGCCAAGGTGCGCAAAATGATAGACCAACACCTAGAGTCGTTGGGCATAGACACCAAGGTGGCACAGGTGAGCTTGTTGTCTGACGAGTTTCCGAAAGAACTTGACCGCAACGCCCTCACACCCAAAGCCAAGGCATCGGAGATGGCACACGCCATGCGCCGCCACATCAAAGACAACCTGCAAGACGATGAGGTGTTGCAAGCCGACTTTAGCAAAAAAATAGAGGACATCATGACCAATCATGCGGGCAAATGGGAGGAAATAGCAAGCGAATTGTCTAACTTGCGCAACGAAATGCGCAAAGGTCGCCAAGCCAACCAAGACCTGGGATTGAGCAAGGAGGGAATGTTTTATTATGATTTAATCAATGTGGGCGAACTACACCAAACCAACGATGAACTCTCTGACGAGCAAAAGCAACAATTGGCGGCAGTGGTGCGGCGCATTTTGGAAATATTGGGCGAGTATTTAGACATTCCGAACCTGTGGAACAAGGAGTCTAAAGTAAAAGAGTTAAGGTCTGATATAGACGATTACCTCGACTTGGAAAGCGGTGTGCCTGAGGTGCAACAAGCCCACAAAAAGATTACAGCGGCGGTGATACAGGCTGCCAAAAAACGAAACCCCAGATAAAAGTATGCTAAACGACGACGTAAACTATACGATTAAACGCAGCAAACGCAAAACTTTGAGTATTTATATAGAGCGCGATGGCACGGTGTCGATATTGGCACCCCAACACTTGAGCGAAGAAAAACTTGCCAGTGTGGTGCAAGCTAAGGAGTATCAAATATATAAATACCTTGCCGAGTGGAAGGCTGCCAATGCGGCCCGTATAGAGCGTGAGTATGTCAATGGGCAATCGTTTTTGTACTTGGGGCGCAACTACCGCTTGTCGATAGAGGCTGAACAAGCGGTGCCCCTACAACTCAAAAATGGGTATTTTGTGCTCAACAAAAACGACGCACCCAAAGCCAAAGCCCATTTTATTGCTTTTTATAAACAAAAGCTTTTGCCTAGAATAAACGACCGTATTGAGCACTTTGCCGATGGCATGGGGGTACGCCCCAACAAAGTGCGGGTGATGGAACTGCAAAATCGTTGGGCGTCGTGCACGGCGCAAGGCAACCTCAATTTTCATTGGAAATGCGGCATGGCACCATTAGAGGTGCTCGACTATATTGTAGTACACGAAATGGCTCACTTGATTTACCTCAACCACTCCCAGGCTTTTTGGCATGAGGTAGACAAGGCACTGCCCCAATACCGCGACCACATTGCTTGGCTTGAGGCACATGGGGCGGGGATGGATTTGTGAGATAAACTATACATTACTCCCTTCAACTAATTTTCATCGTTTTCATCAGTTGTAAACTGAGTTAATTTAGCCTTTACACAATCACTTAGTTGCTCCATACTTGGCATAATTCATTGTTTCTTAAACTCTTCTATACAAGCTAACCCTGCATGTCGACGCCTTTGCTTCACTTGCATTCCTATAAGCATTTGCCAAATCTCCTGCCAATGGTCTTGCTCCATTAAGCCAATTTTAGGCACTGATAAATCAGTATTTAACAAAAGTGGTAAATCGTATTTTTTTGACAATTCAAAAAAACCATCCGGAGTTTTTGCAAGGTTAAATATTTGGTTTTTAAAGGGAATACAACACATATTATCTATATTATACTTTTAAAGCAAACATATTAACTTATGAAATTTGGAAATTGCAAAATTTGTGGAGCACCACCCAATAAGACTCAAGTAGAACAGCTAGAAGCCTTACCTCCAAAAGAAAAAGAAGGTATTCTATATATGGGTTGGGAACATCTAGATTGTGCTTTAGCCACGGGCAGTATTAAACAGTGGAATGAATAACAAAACCTTCAAAATATCATTATGCAAACAAATCAACCACCCCAAAATCTATTAGTAGCGGTGTTGGGGCATCGCAAATCGGGCAAGTCGTACACTTGGAACACCTTGTTTGGGCGTACCGTAAAAACTGGTACAAAAGAGCGTAGACTATACTTTAATAGTACAGAATACACCTCAGTATATTTGGTAAGCGGATCGTCTGAAGAAAGGCAGGCTTATGTAGGCGACTTGATCAAGGTCAAAAACCCTCGCATTGTGTTATGCTCTATCCAATATGTAGCCCACGCCATGAAGACCTTTAATTATTTTGTCGACCGAGGCTACTCTATGTATGTGCATTGGCTCAACCCAGGGTGGGACGATCAAGGCGGATACCATGATGAGCATCAACTTGGTCCTAAAATTTTATCAATGCATAGTATGCTGGGGAAACGTTCTGGAAAAGTTGATGCTGAGGCAAGGGTTGGCGAAATGCGCCACTATATTTATGACTGGGCAAAAGGAAAAGATTTGGTTCACGGTTGAGTAAACAGGAAAAAGACATAGGTTGGTTAGGAGTTTCATTCTACAGTTTCAACCAAGCACTCATCTAAAGCAAAAAAAACCTGTCAAAAGACAGGTTTCAAAATGTCGGGGTGGCAGGATTCGAACCTGCGACCCCCTGCTCCCAAAGCAGGTACGCTAACCGGACTGCGCCACACCCCGAACAAAAAAAAATAAAAGTGCTGATACTTTGTGGATGATCAGCACTTAACAACTTTGTGATTCCAGATGGACTCGAACCATCAACCTACTGCTTAGAAGGCAGTATGCCCTTGAAAATTAATTTTCTTTAGTTATTGTAAATCAGTCACTTAACTTTTTACCCATCACTCAATAGGTGACATATAGTGCTTATTTTTTTACACTATATTTACACCAGAATGTCAAACGTCAAGACAATTCTCTACAAACAAAAGACTTTAAAGGATGGTACTCATCCTGTGATGCTCTACATTTACGAAGATAAACCTTACCGTTTATCTCTTGGCTATAGTGCTTTTCCTAACGAGTTTGATACTACTAAAGGTAGATTTCGCAAAAGTCACCCCAACGCAAAAGCTAAGAATTTAAACATTCGCAAACACGAGCTACATGCAAGCGAAATCATTGAGGAGTTTATAAGGCAAGGCGAACGATTTGACTACCAAAAGTTCAAAAAATTGTTCAAAGGAGAGAAAGATGACACAAGAACTTTCTATCAGTTCTTTGAAGAAATGATTGCTGAAAAAAAGTCACTTGGTAAAGCTGGCACGCTCAAGGCTTACAAAGATGCCTACAACACTATTAAAAAATATCATCCTAAAGATTTTAGCTTTGATAAGCTCAATTACAATCTCTTAAAGGGCTTCGAGACTGAACTATTTGCTCGTGGAAATACCGCAGGTGGTATCAGTGTAAGAATGAGGTCTATCAGAGCTATTTATTACGAAGCTGTAAGACGTGGTTATGCAAAAAAAGAGACCAACCCATATAGCACTACAACCAATAAAGATGGCTATGCGATATCAAAGCTTAAGTCTAAGAAAAACCCTAAAAGCTTGACAGAAGAAGAGCTGCAAAAATTCAAAGACTTTGATGTAGATGGGTTTCCTGATTTAGCTAACTCTTGGAGATACTTCATGTTTTCGTTTAAACTGTTTGGCATCAACTTCATTGATATCTGCAATTTGCAAAGCTCCAACCTCACCAATGGACGTTTACAATATGTAAGGCAAAAAACAGGGAAACAGTTTAGCCTACTGGTTACTGATGAAGTACTAGAAATCATTGAGCATTTCAGAACGCATAAAAAATACATATTTCCTATACTTGATGAAGAAGTACACATTGACCCCATTCAGAAAAAAAACAGAAGTGAAAAGATACTTGGACAAGTAAATAAAGATTTAAAGGCAATCGCCAAAATCCAAGGTATTGAAACCCATATTACTTTTTATACTGCCAGACATACCTCGGCTACTACCATGAAAAGAACAGGGATTGCCACCGATGTAATATCAGAAGCTTTAGGGCATGCTGACCTTAATACTACCCAGCATTATTTGAGTAAGTTTGATAATGAGGTTTTGGACGGAGTGATTGTGGGGTTATAGTACCCTCTATCAATAGCCTTTTGTAAAACTGTAGTTTTATAGGAGGCTTTTTTTCTTCAAAAAAACACACTCAATCCCGTTCATAAGTCACTGACTATTAATTCAATATATTTTCACTGCCAGTAATCCCATATTTTTTTCAAGAAAATTTACAAAAAAACCACCTAAGTATTGAACATATATAATAGAGCCTTATTGAATCAATTTTTTACCACTAACTACCATTTTGTCAAGTAGTGGATTTAGCTATAGTAATAGATAATTGTGTTCTAAGCTCTTTTGAGTAAAAGTGGTTAAGTCTTCTTACCACTCAAAATATGTAGAAGGCAAAGCAAACTAACAACAAAACAAATGAAAAATTTAAACAAGACCTTGATGATGGTTTTACTTAGTTTGGTTACTTTTTCTTGTAATCAGGAGGAAAATATCAAGCCTACAAAAATCAATCAACAAACACCATCTATCTTTGGCAATATCCCTTACAAAGGACCTTACACTTGGAGAAGTACTACATCTACTGCTAGATGGGACAAAGAGAAAACAGTATCTCTGAGAAACGCTAGTGACATGAAAGTAGCATTATATCAAATCAAAGCCTTTTCGACACAAGGAAATAATCAAAATGGAAATTATAATACTTCTTCTATAAGTTTGTATGTAAAATACAAAGGCTCTTCCTCATACACTTTCGTGGCTTATCATAAACCCATCTATAATGATCCTAAGTACCCTAAACTCAAGAGTGTTACTTTTTCTGATTTCCCTAATATTAAGAACATTGAGTCTGTAAAGTTCACTTTCAGAAATTTATATCAGGTGAAATGCTCTATTTGGAGAGATTAGGAGGTATAAGGCGCTAATAAATTTAGACCTTTAAAAATAGAGATTGTCACGAATCATTTATTATGGGGGAAATTGGTGTCATAGATAAATTATTTATTGGCAAACTTCAAATATTTAGTTTGAACTCATATAAGTTGAGTCGTGATAATCTTTCATTTATTTTATAATTTTTCAAGCTATGCTAAATAAAAATTATGTATATATCTTTTCGTCTTTTATCTTATGAGCCACCTCTATACTATTTATTTTATTACAGCACTTTAAAATAGACAAGAAGGTTCAAAGTATTGATAACTATCAATCCTATCATATAGATGAACAAATAGTTTTTTATAAAAATCACAAAACTTCCATCAATCCAACCTACTTCTCAACTTTGGATAAGTTCAATTGATCATCAAATGAAAACGTTAAAACTCGTTTTTTTGGTAATTGGTGATGTAAAGAGAATGCATTAGAAAAATGCTATTCTGTTAATCATGTACTTGAACCTTATGCAATTGATAACCATAATATATATTTTCAGTGAAAAGTAATTTCAGGAGCTGATATGAGTTCGTTTACCCCTTTATCACAATACCATAGTTATGACAAAAACTATATTTATTTTGGCAATAAACCAGTTATAAAATCGACTATTTTTATCCCTGAAGCATTAGAATTGCGATGAGATGGTAGATCAATGGTTCACTTGAAGGATGGCTTCTACTCAATAGTATGAAAAGTAGTAGATCAGTACGATGAAGCTTTTTTTGAGGAACACAAAAGTTCCACTTATCAATCTCGCTATAAGTCTGAAAATGTATTCTACAATGGAGAAGAAGGCAAAATACTATTTTTCAAATTTGATATTATTGGAATAGAAGAAAGTAGGCTAAATCAATTTATTAATGATGCCAACACAAAAAGAAATTAAATATAACCAACCTAACACAGCATTACTTTTTATCAAAAATAACACCAAAGTCCCCCTAACTATCAAAACCAACTTATAACCTGCTTTGAAGGGTGTTGATAGAATACTGATACTTAAGGGATACAGAACTACCTAAAGAATAAATATTCCTATTTAAACATATCACAACATACCTGGCAACAAAAAACACAGTTTCAAGCCTGTACCCACTTTGTCGACGGGGCACACCTTGCCCCCTACCGAGTGAGCCCACTGCTGGATGGCAGCAAGCCCTACTCCCGAAATTGCTCCCGTAATCCGGCGTTTGAACGAATGGTCGAAAATATCTGCACTGCTGGTCGGATACAGGCCATTGTCTTCTATATACATCGCAATAGTTTGGGCATTGTAGGCAGCCGCTTCAATGCTAATAAAGCGATCTTCATCGGGGTCAGCGTGTTTGCCCATGTAGTGTACCAAACTGAAGAACATTCTAAAAAAACTCATCTTGTCTACCCTCACGTGCAAGTTTGCCACGTAGCTCGAAAAACAAATGTCCTGGCGACTAAAGTAGAGGTGGTACATTTGGTAAGCTGTATCAATAAGCGCCTTCAGGCTGCACTTTTCTATGTGCAGGGCTTCAGTAGAGATATTATTGACATCATCAATGCTGCGAAGGGTGTCTTCGAGTTCACTGATTCTTTTGAGCAAATCGGTATTTGCCAACTTGTAAGCTTTTTGCTTCATCGTCTGCACCAATTGCCTGGCTTCCTGCAAGCCTTCTGATATTAATGATTGTTGGATTGTATCTATCATTTGAATATTTGCGAATTAAGAATTATCTAAAACTAATCTGTCAGTATTTGAAAACTTGTGGCTTGAATCTTGTCACTTTTTAAAAAAAAGAAGGACAGGTTCAGCAAACCTGCCTTCTTGGTTTATCCCTGTTATCCATCCATCTATCACTAACCTTCACTTGGTAACTATTTAAGAACACACACATACATCAGCTCTAGTTACTTTGCTTATAGATGAGGGTAAAACAGGACACATCAACTAAATTACACTTAACTATTACACTACTATTACTTTATGCCTCTGGAACAGCTATTGACTATCGTCTGAATGCTATCGGCTATTTAATTTTCTTCACCTTCACCTCAAAACTGTTCCGTTCAGGGCTTGTCGCATCGTACACCCGCACTATATACACCCCATCGGGCACGTCAGTCAAATAAATTTGGTGCTGGTGGGTGCGACTTGCCCAATGTCCCTGTTTTATTACCTGCCCCAAAACACTCATCACCTGCCAACGAATATCGGGCGAAGGGGTCAGACCCTTGGGCAATGCCAGGGTCACTTCTTGCCTCACCGGATTGGGGTAGGCAAGAAGCCCAGTAGCATTTGGTTTTGGCTGCTTATTTAACCCGGTGACCGTACTTTCATCAACATCGCGCTTAGCCTGGGCAGGCACGTTTGCGGTAGCTACCTGATAGATGCCCCTACTTTGATAGTCTGCTACAAATACCAATACCTTTAAGTTTCTGGATTTTGTGGTAGTTGGTCCCGCGTTGTAGCTAAATCCAAAGGTTTGAACTTCGCCTTTTTGCCACACGCTCCCTCTAAAAATCCCTGCGGCATCGGGCAACATCTTGCGCAGAACCTGGGCGTAGGTTTCGCCTGTGCTACTGGCTACCCGACTACTATCTACAATGACCGCGTGAAAAACCACTGGGCGTTCAAAGGCAGTCAAGGCAGTAATCTTTGCTGAAATTTTGAGCTGTTTGTTTTGCCATTGCATAGGATCAATTGTAATAGCAAAAGCCGCAGGCAATAGGGTCTCTTTGAGTAGGCTGTCTTTGAGTTGTGCTGTAGACAAGGAATCTTTCACCCTGCCATTTACCACCGTAGCGGGTACGTTGCGCAAACCATAATGCAAAGTCCGGGCGCTGGGGTCTTTAGAGTTTTCGGTGTTGAATTCATCTATCGTGGGGAAGCTGGTATGGTAATGAATGCTCACGATTTCGCTGTTGCTGCTGGCACTCATTACCTGAGCTAATTGAGTGCTTTTAATCGCCGCATTTGCTATGCCTTGATTGATAAAATATTCCAGGAGTGCCACCCGGTTGCGATTACGCAGCTCGAAGTTGTCAAAAGTAATCCCTTGGTACGTGCTGCCCGGTGGGTTATCAGGATTGGAGCCAAAAGCAAACCTGAACCGGATGATGTTGGGATTGGCAGCAGCAGCAGGTAAATTAGAAATGGCTCTATCCAAGGCAATGCGTGCCGTGCGCCAACCTTTGAACTTGCCTGACCAGCCCTGAGCATCGCCGTTGCTAGTCGTAAAACGATCACCTGGTTTGCCCAAAATGGGGGTAGTATTGTACCAGGCAATCCCTTGACCTACTGCTCCCAAACGCTTCCAGGTCTTGCCATCGTCAAGCGTATAAAGCAACACCAACCCATCGGCACCTACATCAGTACAAATCTCGTAATCGAACGAAAGTACGGGGCGGGTCAGTTCACTAATGTCAAAGGCAGGGCTTGCTACATAAGACTGCTCGTGGTGGGCATAACCGTCTGGCATTTGCCAGGCATCATTTACAAGTTGCCAGCTGCTGCCTTCGGTAGTGCTCTCTTTGGCTATAGTGCCGTGGGTAAGCCAGCCACCTGCGGTGTTTTCGAAACTACTATAGTAAGGAGTCGTTTCAGTGACTTTTATTAATGGAAAAATATCAATGCGGCGATGCAGCGTATAAGCCGCCACTGAGGTGCGAATAGTAAGGCTTACCTCATAAGTGCCTGGGCGTTGGTACTGGTGCACGGGGTTTTGTGTGTTGGAAGTCGCCCCATCACCAAAGTTCCAGACATAAGCCTGGATAGAATCGCCTACTACCAGCGAAAGATCAGTAAACCGGGTGGGATACGACTCCCCTTTACCGACAATATACTGCCCCGCAAAATCAAAATCTACTTTGAACGCCTGGCTGATTTGTTCGCTACAACCGGAGGCATTGGTGGCGTTTAGGCTATAATTCAGTAATGGAATGCTTCCTTGCTTGTCCGGGCTTACCGGATAAGACACGCTCGCGGTGGTGGCGATCAAATTACCAAAATTCCACGCCCAACTTGACACAAGAGTGCCAGCAACCGCAGTAAAACGGAGGGTATCCTCGTTCCAACGCCTTTCGGCTACTACCTGCACGCTCGCGGGTGGGTCAATTACTTCAAAATACACCGTTGTATCGCGGCTGGAGGTGTTGGCGCAGCCCGTGCTGCCTGTGCTGGCAAGTGCTAAAAACAACTCATATTTGCCCGCCGTGAAGTCGGCAGGGTTGAGTAGGTTGCCCCCCAAGGCTTTTTCTTCACCCGTGGCTGTATTTCTTGCAATAAAACCGGGCAAAAGCGGGGTGAGTACCCCGTTTTTGAATGCTGACAGCATTACAGGTGAGTCGTTACTGCAATACTCAGCAGCAAGCCCGGTGAAACTAAGGGTAGGCAAGGGTTGGATGGTAATAGCATAGGCAGCCGAGTGATTTACGCAACCGTTGGCATTGGTATAAGTATAGCGAATAAGGTACTGCCCGGCGTTGAGGTTGAGCTCGTTCGTGTTGGCATCCGTTGGAATGGCAGCTTCACCTGAGCCTATTATAGGAAAAGCAGGCAACCAGCGATCAGTAAGGGCTCCACCTTGCGCCACCAAGCGAACAAAGGAAGCTGACGCTGGTTTGTTACCTGCTATGCGCTTGATTTCAAAATTGCCTGTGGTGAGGTAATCAGCAGGTAGCGCCGCAGTACCACCAAATACGGGGGTAAGTACCACAGGAGTGGCATCTCCTACGCAATAACTGCGCTTGGCATTGAACCCTTCAATGCTGAGCGTGGGTAATGCCTTGATGATAATGGCTACCTCAGCGCTTTTAGTGCAACCATTGAGGTTTTGGGTCACTTTAAGACTGCCGTTGGCGTTGCCCCACTTGATCGTTATCTGAGCTTGATTGCTTGCTCCTACAATTTGCCCGTTTGCTACCTGCCAACTGTAGGTGCCGCCGCTTGCGTTGCCAACCTGATCTAAAGTATAAGTCACCGTTTCACCCGCGCAGGGGGTCAAATCCCCTACAATGCCGGGGGCAGGCAGGGCAAAAACTTTCACCGCATAGTCGGTAATGGTAGTACAACCATTGCGGGTTTGGGCAAGGCGCAAGATTTTGCTGGTTCCCGTAGGGGTACCTCCTGACCAAACTACCGATGCTGTCGCCTGGCGGTGGATGCCTCCTACAAAAGTAGCGCCCCCTGCGGGTGCCGACCATTCAAATTCGTCGGTGGTGGCAGCAATGCTGGAACTATAATTATAAATAGAGCTGCCATCGCCGCATACCTGGGCGCCTGTGCCTCCGGTAATGCTTTGGGCGGGAGGGGTAGTAATTTGAAAAGACACCTTGATAGGTACGCTTGCCCCGGCCTGGGTCACCTCAAAACGGTATGCCCCTGCCCCGTAGCGTTTATACAAATCTTGGCCGCTAAAAGTGTAGCGGTAGTTGTTGCCGCCCAAGGGCAGTAAATTTAAAGGGGCTACCCTGTTTGTAGGACTGTAAAGTTTTGCCCCCAACGCTGAACTTAGATTGGCAATGGTCACAGCCCTGCTGGTAACTACATTACTGCAATAACTCGTGGCAAGCCCCAATACCACTGCATCGGCATCGTATACGCTGAAAGAGGTACTCGCCGTCACCGTACAATTGTTGATGGCATAGTCGTAATACACCTTGTAGCCCGTGCCCGGAAAAAGTAGTCCTGGATAGAGTTTGTTACCGATTACTCCATCGCCCCGGAGCGCGCCTATGCCTCCAGCGGGGCTGTTGGTCACGGTGATATTTACCGGAGAAAAATCGTTGTCGGGAAAGCTCGTGGCGGGTAAGCTTACCTTGGGGTTGGGTGGAGCTGCTACCCGAATGGTTTTGCTGCGTGCCGTAGTACTTATTTTGCAATCATTCACGCTTTTGACCTGTAGCAGTTTGTTTCCCACGCTTGCCGAAGTTGCCACGTCCAGAGTGATGACATTGTCGGCAGTGTAATACTGATCTGCCGATACCTGAATTGCGTGCGGATCATTGTTGGCAAGAAAGCCCACGGGCAGCTTCCACAAATAGCCCGTGACATCGGGCACCGGATCGGCAGTATAAGTAAAGCCATTGCCCCCGGCACACACTACACCAAAGCCCCCAATATTAGTTGGGGCAGGAAGCGCACTGCTTGTGGTGGCATTGATGCCTTGTACAGTGGCAAAAACGGCGCTAGTAGTCAATCCCGTAAAGTGGGCGTAACCACTCAGGGGTTTTAGTTGAGCTACTATGCCTTTATTTTTACTGTTTGACCTCACCTCCAGCCCACTCAGCACAATGCCCCCTACCTTGGTAGTACCCACAAAATCATAGTCTATGTAGAGTTTGCCTGATTTTAACTTTACAGTAGGAGCAAGGAAATCGCCAGGGGCTCCCGTTACTGTCACTCTGGGCAACTTACTGATCACAAAATCGGGATGATCAAATGCAAGCACCAAAGTACCTTTACCCACAGCAAACGAACCAGGGCTTTGCTCGCTGATGATAATGGGCGAAAGCTCCACGGGTTTGCCACTGTTGCAGGCAGTAGTAAGCGTAGCAGGAATAACTGCCACCGGGTCGGCAAATGTGCTTTCTTCTCCCACCGAGGCACTTTCTTCTTCTTCTATATAAGTAGGAGTACTAGTAGTAGTGGTGGCAGCCAGCGTGGTAATGACAAAGCTGGTGCCCCGTCCCCGAAGTTGGGTTTGGGCATAGGAGGGCTGGGCAAGGCACCAGAGGAGCACGCAAAATAGGGTGAATGTTTTCATTTTAGTTTTTTAGTTGGTAGTCAGGAGTCGGTAGTTGACTTGAGCTACCCTGGGTTGGGTTTAGAGTTTGATTCTTTTATTGGTCTTTTAGTCCATAGTTGGTAGTCAGTAGTCAGTAGCCTTTAGGCACTACCGACTCTCAACTCTTGACTTACTAAAAAACAGCACCTTGCACTATGGGAAACAAATTTAATCGCTGTGTAAACAATTGAAATGCGGCAAGGCACTGCTTGAGAATTATAAACTTTTGGAATTACGAATTAGTCTACGCAGTGCTTACCGTAATTGACCAATTCGTAGTTGCGTAACTCATAATTAATTAAACTGAGGAACACGATTTGCCATTTGCCTGGTCCCCAGACTTACACTGCGTACTTTGTAGAGCACCGAAGGCGCGTGTTTGGCTCCGGTCATTGTCCAGATGTAGCTGTTTTCGCGCAGATTTTCGTTGGCAAGCTCAAACTGGAGGTACTCCACACTGGCAGGCAAGTTGGGATGGGTCAAAGGAGTAAAAGTGGGGTATTGTTGAAAAAAACTCAATACCGCATCGAGGTACTCCATTCCCTTGAGGTAGTCTTGCTGGTCGCGTTGTTCTTCTTTTTCGTGCACCGATAACAACAACATCAGGTTGAGGTGATAAGGTGCTCCGGAGTCGCTGGTACGGCTACGCTGCACGGTGCGTTCTTCCTGGATGTCGAGCAGGGTAATGACTACCTGATTGAGCGCCGGGTCGAGGGTAGACTTACCATCACGGCTCACGAGTTTGTCTACCACCACGCTAAATGTGGTAAATGAGTTTTGCATAAACTGACTTGTCAGGTGCTCGGTCAATGCACTTTGTAATAGTCGTAGTATAGGAGTAATCATTTGATATATTAATTTAGATGGTTTTATTACTTTATTGTTTGAGCGAAGCCATTCGTAATCCCGAAAGACTTGTAATTAATTGACGATGCAAGGTTAGGGAGAAAGGCAAGCGAAAGGCAAAATCTGGACGTTAAGATGTGCCAAGAGGAGTATATCGATTACTATAGTTATACAAAAAACTGTATTAATACTATCTACATCTAAAAAAATGCAAAAACATCCTTGGAAGCACTTAGAGGCATTATAAACAGGAAGAGCAGAAATTTTACATAGTTTGTTTTATAAATATAAAAATTAATAATATAACTATATAAAGTATTTTTCACCCTATTTGCACATCTTGACATGTAAACTTTGATTTTTTGACGGATAGAGACCTAACATTGCGTCAGATTTTTTTTACAAACCAAAACTAAACCACATGCCTACACACGCAAACCCCGAACACGATTTGCAGCCCCAACATGAGGCACCGCAATTTACCCAAGAACAAGCACCTTTGCTCATGGACGAAGTATTAAAAGACAAGCCCAAACGCAACCCTGAAATGGTAGCTGCTCGTCGCGCCAAAAGGGATGAGATAGTGAGAAAATATAATGAGCGCCAAGCCCAGGCTAAAGCAAAAGCCCAGACAAGCCCCAAGGAAACGACTGAGATAAAAAAGCCCGATCTTGAGGCATTGGTAAATAAGTACCATGGAGTGGTGCTGGTGCAATATGTATTTAGCCACTATAGAGTAGAAATGGGCAAAGCCAAAATGCCCACCAACGACAAACAAATACTTGCCCAGGTTTGCCGCGACTTTCACCTAAAAGCAGTAGAAGGTGGGAACCGGCTGACAGCAATGCCAGGAGCCTCGAAAGCCGCTTTAGTATTTGGGTCTGCCTTTAACAAGCTCCGTAGTAAACACGCCCGTCGGTACCAACAACAAGTATTGGCAAAACAACAGGCACACGCTAAACAGCTTACCGTACAAGAAGCGCAAGCCTATGCCCAAACCGACATAAAAACCAAGCGCAACCCTATGGATAAGAAAAAGGTGGCTCCCGAAAACGAATACCAGAAAGAAAATAGTTTTTTGAAAAACTGGGGAGTGTCTATTACGGGCAATGGGCAATTTCATGTAATAGGCGGAATGAAAGGTTCGGCAAAGGGCAGTTTTGATATGAAAACATTTGCTAAATATGCGGGCATTGCCTTTGAAGGAGGCAAGTTGAAACTTACTTTGGGGGTGGCAAGAAAATTTTACAAGGCACTGGACACCGTGCTCAAGTCAAAAAAACAACTGGACACCCTCAAACTAGTCGATGGAGTAACACGAGGACTCAAGCATTTGCAGTCTGCCGATGGCAAAAGCAAGCAATTGGGTGATAATATACGCTCCCTTACAGGTATTAAAAAAGGACTGGACGAGATGGTCATGGATGCACTGGGTTATGTACAAAGAGGGCTTAACGGTAATGAAAACCAACATACCATTAGCAAAGAGTTTAACCAATTGTTAAGCAAACACCGATTGCCCTCTTTAGATCATGAGCTTTATATGCAAGTAAAAACTCAATATAAAGAACAAATGCAAAGCTTTTACAAGCCCTCTAAAAAATACCCTGGGTATTATGTAAGAGCAACTGGTCAAAAAGGAGTATATGAAAACGAAGGCCTGGCGAACGCTACCTTTTGGAAGCTGGAAAACGGTAAAATGCAATCTTATCACTTAAACCATCAGAAAAAATAATGAAGGCGTTCGTTCAAATAACCTTAGTAAGCTTGTGCTTATGGATAATAGGCTGCAACTCTAGCAAACATCAATATAAAAGTGATAGGCTTACTAATATAAGTAACATGCTTTGGTCATCAATTGTGAATTATAGCAGAAGCATGGATGTCAGTATAGCAACCTTAAAAGACACTGCCACTACCCAAAGGAGCCTTGACAAATTAAGCAAACTAGAGTACTTGTATGGTAAAAGTATAGGTACAAGTTCTAAAGCTACATCAAAAGTAATCTACATCAAACGCACTAACAAGGTGGGCTTGTTGTCTGGTTTTATAAAACAGCTAGACAAGTACAACGATTACCTCAAAAAAAACTACACGCCTTACCTCAAAGATACCACTTCTTGGAGCAGACGCTATATCAAGACTTTGCCTAAAACTAAGCAAAAAAATCCCCCTAGTTTTACCGATTTTTACTTTAAGGGCACCAGCCCCCAAGAAGCAATTGTCATACTGTATACTTTTAAGTTAGGTATTTTACAAGAGGCACTTGACATACAACATAAAATTTTAAAAGAGTAAAGTAGACTACAAAGAAAACCACAAAACGCATTGAAAAATGAAATCAATCAACACCGAAACATACCCTCCAGACCTACAATGGCTTATTAGCTACTTGCAGGTGCGCTGCCAACAAGTGGCTAAGCCCGGCACGACTCAGGTACTACCTCATTGCCCAGGGCTACTGGAGGCCGAAGATGATCAAGCCTGGCTATTGCCCTTTAGCCAAGATGAACGACTTGTGATTGCCCTAGCTCTGGCCAATGCCAGTGCTCCCGAAATATGGGGCAGGCTGTTGGCTGATGCTGTAGATGCAGGGTTCGACGAACAAGCCATTAATCGCTTGGGCTTAGTACAAATCAGCCAAACCAAGTATTTACAGGCAAGCGTGGGTACAGCACGTTTTTTATTGGCTAAAGATGACGAGCATTGGGCATTTTGGCAACTCTTTTTGCCCCAAGCTGCGCTCCGTCGTTTGGGGGCGCTTGCCTTGCCCGCTACCCGTGCCGTTCCAGCTATAGACATGGTGCTACAGCTCAACTCTAGCTACCAATGCCAACTACTGACCCAACAACCCTGGCAACCCCAATACGGGGCAGAGTTTCCGGCTACTTTGCTGACCACCAGCAAAACCTGGGACGACCTGGTGATGGATGAAAAAACAGGCATACTGCTAGACCAAGCCCGCAAATGGGTACACCACTACGACGAGGTACGCCAACAACCAGGTATAGTAGGAGCCAAAGGCTATCGTTTGCTGATGGCGGGACCTTCGGGCACGGGCAAAACCCTGACTGCGGCACTACTGGGGCAAGCAGCGGGCAAACCCTTGTACCGCATAGATGTGTCGAACATAGTAGACAAATACGTGGGCGAAACCAGTAAGCGTCTGCGCCAGGTGTTTGACCTTGCCGAACAACACGACTGGATTTTGTTTTTTGACGAAGGCGACGCCCTCTTTGGCAAACGCAGCAACGGTACAGGCAGCAGCAACGAACGCTACGCCAACCAGGAGGTGGCGTATTTGCTCTACAAACTGGAAGAATATCAAGGGATGATTTTTCTGGCGACCAACCACAAAGGGGCGATTGATGCGGCTTTTGAACGAAGGTTTGATTCGCTCGTGACCTTTAGTAAACCCGATGAAGGTACCCGCCGCCGTTTGTGGCAACACTTTTTTGGGCAGGCAAACACGCTGGAGCTTGACCCACGCATTGGCGCAGGCAATTGGCGCGAGCTTGCTGAGGCTGCCCCAGTAAGCGCCGCCTGGATTGAGAAGTTTTACCAGTATTGCGTGATGCAAACCACCGCCAAACGTGACCGCTACATCAGTGCCGAAGATATGCGCACCTACTTGCATTGGTTCAGTGCCGAGCGGGGTTATTTTGACGGCAAGGCGCATCGTTTGTTTTTGAGGGAATTGGTGGGATAACAACTTCAACTAAAGTCCTCCCGAAAAAGTGAGGGAACTGGTACTTGGTACAATCAGTGTATGAGTGCTCCTGAACTGATATGAGATCAGCGCCAGATTAGCTACGCTGAGCTCGCAAGCTCGGTTCTTCACGTGCGTTCAGTATGACCAAAGGGCGAGTGAGGGAACTGGTGTAAAACAGGTAGCTTTTACTATAATCACAAGGGGATCAACGCCAGATGCTTCACGTGCGTTCAGTATGACTTACGAGTCCTCCCGAACGTGTGAGGGAACTGGTGTAAAGTGAGTGTCAAGCACTTTTATTAGAGCCAATGCAAGGGGATCAACGCCAGATGCTTCACGTGCGTTCAGCATGACTAAAAAAAACATAAAAAAATGAACGGCAATTACTTTGTTTATATCACTACCAACCCCAAGCGAACCACCTTGTATATTGGGGTAACCAATGATCTTGTAAGGCGTTTGGAGGAACACGCTAGTCAGGCAGGGAACCCTAAAACTTTTACGGGAAGGTATTTTTGCTATCACCTGATCTATTGGGAGCGTTTTGATACACCACAGGATGCCATAGACAGAGAAAAAGAACTGAAAGGGTGGAGGCGGGAGAAAAAAGAAGCCCTCATTAACGCAGAGAATCCACAGTGGATATTTTTGAATGATGAGATTTAACACCTACTGGTTTTCAGTCTTCTGACTGAAAACCTGAGAATAGCGCCAGGTTTTTAACTTGGTCTTGAACAAAAGTTAAAAGCTTTCTTCTATTTAGGAGCTTAAGTTGAAAATACTTAAGCCATTAGAGTTTGTTCAAAAAAACATTTCATAAATAATTTTAAACTAAAACTACATGAGATTTATTGTTAGCTTTTTTTTAACTATTTGTCTAAGTCTGAGCGGGTTTGCAACAAGAA